>NZ_JBICTU010000021.1:0-30865 GCF_043197795.1 Sphaerisporangium sp. NPDC049003 | reverse complement strand
GCTCGGGCAGGAATCGCCCGGCCGGGGCTCGCCGGGGCACGGTCACGACCGGATCGCCGTGCCGACGATGCTGGTCGCCGGGTGGGCGGACGGCTACGCCAACGTGGTGCCGCGTCTCAGCGCCTCGCTGGAACGCGGCGGCGTGCCGTACCGGGTCATCGCCGGGCCGTGGTCGCACGCGTCACCGGACCACGCGCTCCCGGGGCCGGGCATCGAGCTGCTTCCCGAGATGGTCCGCTGGTGGGACCGCTGGCTGCGAGGGGACCGCGACGCGGCGCCCGGCCGCTCGGCCGTCGTCTTCGTCCGCTCGTCCACCCCGCCCGCCCCCGACCGCGCCACGGTGAACGGAGAGTTCCGCGCCCTGCCAGGATGGCCGGCCCTCCCCGAACGCCCCTGGCCCCTCACGACCCGGAAAGGCGCCGCGTGGAGGGACCTTCCCACCGACCCGGACATCGGCATCGCCGTCTGGAACAACTGCGCGGGCTCTCTGCCGTGGGGCCAGGCGCTGGACCAGAGATCCGACGACGCCCGCTCCGTGACCGTCGAGTGGGAGAGCCCCGCCGAGGGGCTGACGATCGTCGGCCATCCCCGGCTGCGCGCGAGCGTCCGTACGGGCGCGGGCGGCACCCTGGCCGTACGACTCTGCGACGTGGCCCCCGACGGCGCCTCCGAACTGATCAGCCGGGCGATCCTCCGCCTCCCCGGCGTCTCAGAACCCCAGAGCGATTCCGAGGCCGATTCCCCGGCCAAGGTCGGGTCCGAGGCGGGTTCGCCGGCGCAGGCCGGGTCCGTGGCCGAATCCGAGGAGTCAGGAGCGGTGGTGGAGTGCGAGGAGTCAGGAGCGGTGGTGGAGTGCGAGGAGTCAGGAGCGGTGGTGGAGCGCGAGGAGTCAGGAGCGGTGGTGGAGGTCGAGGTCGAGGTGGAGCTGGACGTCGTGGCGCATCGTGTGGTGCCAGGGCACCGGCTCAGGCTCGCGCTCGCCACCTCCGAATGGCCCAATGTGATGGCCTCGCCCGAGCCCGTGCCGGTGGCGGTGGATCTGGCCGGCAGCGCCCTCCTGCTGCCGCTGGCAGAGGGGCCCTTGGGCGAACCGGCCTCGGGACTGCGCCGCACCGAAGCCCCGGTCCCCGACGCGACCGACGTGGTGTGGACCATCGACCACGACGTGCTCCAGCGCGTCACCCGGTGCAGGACCGGCTACGGATCCGCCGCCGAGCCCCTGGGCGGCGGGACCTACGCCGACAGGTACGAAGGCGAGGTCACCCTGGACCACCGGACCCGCCGCCAGACGGTGTCGGCGCAGAGCCGTTTCCACATCTCGTGGGCCGACGGCCCCGCGGTCACCGCCGAAAGCCGGCTCAAGGTCGCCACCGAGGGCAATCGCCTGACGGTGACCGTCGAGGTGACCGCCACCGAGAACGGCACCAAGCTCATGACCCGTCGCTGGACCCGCCACCTCGACCGTTGAGGCCGGTGAGGCCGGTGAGGGTCTGGACGACCAGGGGGCCGAGGGTGGGGAGGTGGTAGCCGCCCTCCTGGACGGCCACCATGGGAAGGCCGAGCCTGCTGACCAGGTATCCCGTCCGGTGGTAGCCGGACGCGCTGACCCGAAGCGGGCTCTCTGGGTCGTCGGCCGCCGCGTCCACCCCCAGCGAGACCACGACCGCCTCCGCCCCGTACGCCGCGACCGCCGCGCACAGCCGTTCGACCCCGGCTAGCCAGGCCTCGTCGCCCGACCCGGGGGCCAGCGGGACGTTCACGGTCGTGCCCAGGCCCGCGCCCGTGCCCGTCTCGTCCGCGAAGCCGAGGTAGTGGGGGAACCACCCCGCCCCCGGATCGACGTGGACCGACCCGTAGAAGACGTCGGGCCGTTCCCAGAAGACGGCCTGGGTGCCGTTGCCGTGGTGCGCGTCCACGTCGATGACCGCGACCCGCGCGAACCCGTGGCCGCGCAGTGCCTGGGCGGCCACGGCGGCGTTGTTGAGGTAGCACGATCCGCCGTACCCGGCGGGCGCGGCGTGGTGCCCCGGAGGCCGGCACAGCGCGTACACCGCCCGCGCCGTCCCGGTGGCGACCAGGTCCGCCGCGGTCAGCGCCGCGTCCACCGCCGCCCGCGCGGCGGGCCACGTGCCGGGGCCGACGAGGGTCATGGTGTCGTAGCACCACAGCCCGGCGCGGGCGTGCACGGCGGCAGGGGTACGCGAGGGCATCCCGGCGAGCATCGCCGAGGTCGGGAAGACGTACGGCACCACGCGATCCTGGCCCGGGTCGCGCGGGTACCCGGCCTCGGCCCACTGCTCCCAGACGTCGCGCAGGTGGTCGATCATCGCCGGATCGTGGACGGCCCGGAGCGCGTCGTCGTCGTGGGGCACCGCCTCCACCAGCTCGGCCCCGGCCTCCGCCAGGGCGGCGCCGATCGACGTCGCGCGCTCGGGCACCTCGGTGCCGGGAGTCCGCACCCCGATCCAGATCTCGGCTCCCGGCACGTGCTCCAGGCACGCGGGCGACCAGACCGCGGTGATCACTCCGCGGCTCCGGACGGCCGGAAGAAGCGGTCGAGGACGCGGACGCCGAATTCCAGGGCGGACACGGGCACGCGCTCGTCGATGCCGTGGAACATGCCGAAGTAGTCGAGATCGGGTGGCAGCGCGAGAGGGGCGAAGCCGTAGGAGACGACGCCGAGCTCGTGGAACGCCTTCGCGTCGGTGCCGCCGCTCATGACGTACGGCACCGGGACGGCGCCGGGGTCCTCGGCGACCAGTGAGGAGCACAGCGCGTCGAACGTCGGGCCGCCGGGGTCGGCCGCCGGGGCGTCCTCGAAGCAGACGAACTCCCGGGTGACCTTGGGGCCGAGCAGCCGGTCGACGGTCTCCAGGAACTCGTCACGGAAGCCGGGCAGGAACCGGCCGTCCACCTGGGCCTCGGCGGACCCGGGGATCACGTTGACCTTGTATCCCGCGTTCAGCATGGTCGGGTTGGCGGAGTTGCGCAGCACAGGCCTGAACAGGTCGCCCACCGCGCCGAGCCGGTCGGCCTCGGCGTCCAGCCGGTCGTGGTCGATGGTCTCGCCGAGGGCGGAGGCGAGGGCGTCGAGCATGCCCCGCACGCCAGGTGTGAGCCGCACCGGCCAGCGGTAGGACGCCAGGCGCGACATGGCGTGGCACAGCTCGGCCACCGCGTTGTCGGCCGGCGGCAGCGAGCCGTGCCCGGCCACGCCGCGCGCGGTCAGCCGCATCCAGGCCATGCCCTGCTCGCCGACCGCCACCGGGTAGACGCGCCGGCCCGCGTGGTGCACGGTGTAGCCGCCGTCCTCGCTGATCGCCTCCCGGCAGCCCTCGAACAGCGCGGCGTGCTTCCTGGCGAGGAAGTACGAGCCGTACTCGCCGGTGGCCTCCTCGTCCGCGGTGAACGCCAGCACGATGTCCCGGCAGGGCCGGACGCCCGCGTCGGCCCACGACCGGACCAGGGCCAGCGTCATGGAGCACGTGCCCTTCATGTCGACCGCGCCCCGGCCCCACACGACGCCGTCCACGATCTCACCGGAGAAGGGGTGGACGGCCCAGTCGGTGGCGTCCGCCGGTACGACGTCGAGGTGGCCGTGGACGAGGAACGGGTCGCGCGCGGGGTCCGCGCCGGGGACGCGGGCGACGACGTTGGCCCGGCCGGGCGCCGACTCCAGGATCCGCGCCTCGATCCCGGCACCCGCCAGGAGCCCGGCGACGTACTCGGCCGCTCCGCGCTCGCCGCGTCCCCGGTTGTCGCCCTCGTTGGTGGTGTCCAGGCGGATCAGGTCGGAGAGGATCTGCCCGACTCCGGGCGCGGAGGTGGCTGGGGTGGTCAATCAGGCCTCCGTGAGGTGGCAGGCGGCGTGGTGGCCGCGGTCGGCGGGGAGTACGGCCGGCGGCTCGGTCTCGCAGCGCGCGGCCACCTCCTTGGGAAGCCCGGCGGCGTAGGCCGGGCAGCGAGGACGGAAGCGGCAGCCCGCCGGGATGCGGGACGGATCGGGCGTCTCGCCCACCAGGACCACGGGCTCCAGCTTGTTGATCTCCGGCACGACCGACAGCAGGGCCCTGGTGTACGGGTGCCGTGGCGCGAGCAGCACCTCGGCGGCCGGGCCGGTCTCCACGATCCTGCCGAGGTACATCACCGCCACGCGGTCGGAGATGTTCCAGGCCAGGCCGAGGTCGTGGGTGACGACCAGCACGGACAGCCCGAGCTCGGCGCGCAGTTTGAGCAGCAGCGCGAGGATCTCGCCGCGCACCGAGGCGTCCAGGGAGGACACCGGCTCGTCGGCGACCAGCACGTCAGGCTCCAGCACCAGCGCGCCCGCGATCACCACGCGCTGGCGCTGCCCGCCGGACAGCTCGTGCGGGTAGCGCAGGAAGAACCGCTCCGGGGGGCGGAGCCCGGCCTTCGACAGCGCCTCGGCGACCCGGGTCTCCTCGTCGCCGGAGATCCCGTGGATGCGCAGGCCCTCGGCCACGGCCTCGTACACCGTGTGCCGGGGGTTCAGCGATCCCGTCGGGTCCTGCAGGACGAGCTGGACGTGCCGCCGGAACTCCTTCAGCGCGCCCTTGGCGTAGCTCAGCGGCTGAGCGCCGTGACGCACGGAACCCTCGGCGGGGCGGACCAGGCCGAGCAGACTGCGGGCGAGCGTGGTCTTGCCGCAGCCGGACTCGCCGACCAGGGCGACGATCTCGCCCGAGCCGATCTCCAGCTCCACGCCGTCCACGGCGCGGGCCGCGCCGAAGCGGACGTGCAGCCCGTGAGCGGCGAGCGCGACGCCGGCGTCCCGCGAGGGCTCGCTCATCGGGCACCTCGCAACAGCCGGAGGGGAGGGGTGTCGCTCACTGCGCTCCTCTGAGGTCCAGGTCGGGTTCGGTGGCGCGCAGGCAGGCGGAGGTGCGGCCGTCGCCCAGCTCGGCGAGGACGGCCTCCGTGGAGGCGCACTTGTCCAGCGCGACCGGGCAGCGCGGATGGAACTCGCACCCGCCCGGCAGGTCGCCGGGGAAGGGCGGGTCGCCGGGCAGCCCGCGCGGGCTGTACCGGAACCGCTCGTCGCCGATCCTCGGGAAGGCCCCGGCGAGCGCGGCGCTGTAGGGATGGCGGGGGTCGTCGAAGACCGCCGTGGCCGGGCCCTGCTCGACCACGCGCCCCGCGTACATGACGGCCACCCGGTCGCAGGTGGACCCGAGCACCGACAAGTCATGAGAGATCAGGACCATCGACAGCCCCAGGTCCCTGACCAGCGACGACAGCAGGGCGAGCACCTGGGCCTGGACCATGACGTCGAGCGCCGTGGTCGGCTCGTCGGCGATGAGCAGGCGCGGCCCGCAGGCCAGCGCGAGCGCCACCATCACCCGCTGCCGCTGGCCGCCCGACAGCTGGTGCGGGTAGTCCCTGGCCCGCCTGGCGGGCAGCCCCACCTGCTCCAGCAGCTCGCCGACCCGCCGGTCTGCCTCCTTCCTCGTCACCTTGGAGTGCAGCAGGATCGGCTCGGCGATCTGCCTGCCGATGCGCTGCACCGCGTTGAGCGAGTGCAGGGCCCCCTGGAAGACGATCGAGGCCTCCGCCCACCTGACGGCCCGGAGCCGCCCGAACGACATGCCGTACACGTCCTCGCCGTCGAGCAGCACCTGCCCGCCGACCTTGGCCGACCGGGGGAGCAGCCGCAGCACGGCGTTCGTGATCGTCGACTTGCCGCAGCCCGACTCGCCCGCCACGCCGAGCACCTCTCCCGGCGCGACCGAGAGGTCCACGCCCCGTACGGCCGGCACGTCCCCCGCGTAGGTGACGGTCAGGTCCCTGAGCTCCAGCAGTGCCGTTTCCGGTGTCATCTCGTCTCCTTGAGACGGGGGTTGAGCACGGCCTCCAGCGTGCGGCCGATGAGGGTGAAGGCCAGCACCACCAGCACGACGCAGATGCCCGGCGGCATGACGAACCACCACTCGTTGTTGGTCATGGCCCCGGTGGAGAAGGCGTGGTCGAGGATGTAGCCCCAGGACGGCCGGGTCGGGTCGCCGAGCCCGAGGAAGGACAGCGTGGTCTCCGACAGGATCGCGATCGACACGGTCAGCACGACGTGCGCCATGACCAGGGGCATGACGTTCGGCAGCACGTGCCGGGTCATCTGGTGCCAGTCGCTCGCCCCGAGGGCCCTGGCCCTTTCCATGTACGGCCGCTCGCGCACCGACAGCGTCTGCGCGGAGACCAGCCGGGCCGTACCCGGCCAGGACGTCACCCCGATCACGATGATGATGTTGAGCAGGGACGCGCCCAGGATCGTGGCCATCACGATGGCGAGCGGCAGGAACGGGATGACCAGGAACCAGTCGGACACCGCGTTCAGGATCGACCGCAGCCGGCCCGAGTAGAACCCGGCCATGACGCCGATCGCGGTGCCGATGACCATCGCGATCACGGTGGCGGCCAGGCCCACGAGCAGCGACATGCGGGTGCCGTGGATCAGCAGGGTCAGGACCGAGCGGCCGTTCTCGTCGGTGCCCAGCGGGTAGCCGAGGGACGGCGCCATGTGGCCCGGGGCCGTCGCCCTGGTGATGTCGAGCCCCGAGGGATCGGCCAGCAGCGGCGCGAAGATCGCGACCAGGGCGAAGACGCCGAGGATCGCCAGCCCGGCGAGGCCGGTCCGGTGGGAGCGGTAGTCGCGCCAGAACCGGGCGAGGGTCGCCCTGCGGCGCGCCCTGACGATGGCGGTGCCGGAGGTCATGAGCGGCCTCCCCGGCAAGGCCCGCAGAACGGCGTCATGAGTTACTCACCCGGGGGTCGATGATCGCGTACAGCAGGTCAGCGATGAGCATGAAGACGACCACCCCGATCGAGAAGAGCAGGAAGACGGCCTGGAGCAGGGGGATGTCCGGGCCGCGGAGCGCCTCGTACGACAGCAGGCCGAGGCCGGGCCAGGAGAACACCGTCTCGACGGTGATGGCGCCGCCGATCACGAAGCCCAGGTTCATCAGGATGAGCGTCATCGTCGGGAGCAGCGCGTTCGGCACCGCGTGGCGGCGCCGTACGAGGTCGTCCCTGAGCCCCTTGGCCCTGGCCAGTTGCAGGTAGTCCTGGCCCAGCTCGTCGAGGAGCGAGGCCCGCATGATCGTGGAGTATTCGGCCAGGTAGACCAGCGTCAGCGAGGCCACGGGCAGCACCATGTGCCAGGCGACGTCGAGCATCCCGCCGCCCTCCGGGGTCGCGATGCCGCCGCTCGGGAAGAACGGGAACGCGATCAGGAACATCATGCCGAGCCAGAACTCCGGCATGGCGTAGAGGACCAGCGTGATCGAGGTGGCGCCCCGGTCGAAGCCGCTTCCCCTGCGCCACCCGCTGCGGATCCCGATCCAGACGCCGGCCACCGACGCGATGAGGATGGCGGTGCCGACCAGCAGCACCGTCGGCCAGATCCGCTCGCCGATGACCTCCCAGACCGGGCGGTTGAACCGGGTCGAGTTGATGGTGCCGGCGAAGGGGTTGGCGAGGTAATCCAGGAACTGCGTGCCGATCGGCTGGTTGAGCTGCGCCCGCAGCTTGGCCATCTGGCCCGCGGGCATGTTGCGGCCGCGGTTGTACAGGCCCACCGGGTCGCCGGGCAGCAGCCGGAACAGGAAGAAGTTGAACACCAGGACGAAGAACAGCGTCCCGAGCGACCAGCTCACCTTGCGGACGACGTACCCGCTCGTGCCGGTGAGGAGACGGGGCCGGGCACGCGTGGCGGTGTCCGGGACGGTCGTGACCGCCATGCCTACTCCCGCTCGTCCGCGCCGGCGGCCCGGCGCCTGCGGGAGACCAGGAGCACGGCGCCGCCGCCGAGCAGGACCACCGCGGCGCCGATTCCGGCGAACAAGCCGGGGCCGGACCCGCCCGAGGACGCCCCGCCCTTCTGGGCCGCGGCGGCGACGGGCTGGATGTTCAGGTAGGAGTAGGTGCCGTACTGGAACAGGATCGAGCCGTCGGGGTCGGGCTGGGGCACGAACCCGGTCCAGCGGTCGCTGCGGTAGGCGACGTTGTCGTCGTAGTAGTACGTCAGGGCGTAGGGGGCGTCGTCGTAGACCATCTGCTGCATCCGCTTGACGATCTCGGTCCGCTTGGCCGCGTCGATCTCACCCGACTGCGCGTCGTACAGCTTGTCGTACGCCGGGTCGCAGTAGAAGGAGTCCGAAAGGTCGGCGTAGACCGCGTTGCCGTCCTTGTAGCTCCGCTTGCCGCAGGTGAACACCGAGAGCTGGTAGTCGGGGTCCGGCTCGACCACCCATCCCCACTCGAACATGTCGAACTCGCCACGGCCGATGATCTCGGTCAGCGCGTCCTCCGACACCACCTTGACCTTGACGTCGATGCCCACGTCCTTCAGCCAGCCCTTGACGAACTCGCCGGTGTTCTGCGACTCCTGCGACTCCTGCCGGGTGAACAGGCGCAGCGACAGCTTCTTGCCGTCCTTCTCGCGGATGCCGTCCGATCCCTTGGCGTACCCGGCGGCGTCGAGGAGCTCGTTGGACCTGGACTGGTCGAAGCCCTGCTTGGCGGGCGGGTCGTAGTGCAGGTTCGCGTAGATCGGGGGGACCACCGAGGTGGCGGGCTCGCCGTTGCCGTCGAGCACCCGGTTGACCAGCGTCTTGCGGTCCAGCGCGTAGGAGATGGCCAGGCGGACGTTCTTGTCCTTCAGCGCGGGGCTGCCGTCGCCGATCGGCGTGCCGTCGGCGAGCGCCGCGCCGGTGTTGAACGCGATCTCGTTGAAGCCGCTGTACTTCGAGGCGCGGGTGGTGATGCCCGGCCGGTTCTTCAGTGACTTGAAGACGTTGGCCTCCAGGTCGAAGGCGTAGTCGATCTCGCCTCGGGTCAGCGCCTGCGCCTCGGCGTCGGCGTTGGTGAAGACCCGGTAGACGACCTCGTCGATCTTGGGTGCGCCGCGCCAGTAGCCGGGGTTGGCGGCCATCCGGATGTACTGGCCCTTCTTCCGCTCCACCAGCGTGAACGGTCCTGAGCCGACGATGGGGGAGCCCGACGGCTCGTTGCTGTAGGACTTCACCTTCTTGGCGTCGATGTCCTTCCAGATGTGCTCGGGCAGGATCGGCACGGCGAGGCGGGTCATGATCGGCGTGGGCCGCTTGACGTGCAGCACCAGCGTGGTGTCGTCCGGGGCCTCGGCCTTGGTGATGTTGGTGACGTAGTTGCCGTAGTTGGTCTTCTCGTAGTCACCGTTGATGATCCGGTTGAAGGTGTAGGCGGCGTCCCTCGCGGTGAGAGGCTGTCCGTCCGTCCACTTCACCCCTGAGCGGATCTTGTACGTCCAGCTCTTCTTGTCCGGCGCCTCGGTCCACGACTCGGCGAGCACCGGGGTCGGGGTGAAGTCCTTCGGGCTGTAGCCGATGAGGGGGTCGTACATGAGCCCCCAGACCTCGTAGGCCTCGACGACGATGCCGGTGAAGGGGTTCACCGAGTCCACGTCGGACAGGATGCCGATGGTGAAGACCTTCTTGCCCTGCGACGCGGCGGGGCTCGGGGGAGCGGCGTACGGCGGCGCGGCGTGCGCGGGCGCTGCCAGGCTGCTCCCGGTGATCAGCCCGGTGGCGAGGGCGAGGACCACCCGGGACACGCGTGCGCAGGGAAATATCGGCATATCGTCCTCCGGGGGCGCGATATTCGGGGTGTGAGGTCGGGTACTCGGGACGGTGCGTTCGGGGCGCTGCGTTCGGGACGGTGCGTTCGGGGCGGGAGGAAGGTTCGGTCCGGGCGGCGCCGGAGGCGGGCGAGGTCTGTTCCGGCGGCGGGGCCGGGGCGGGGAGGCTCTGGCCGGGGCTCAGGGCACTCTTGACCGACTGCTCAGTCGGAGTGTTAGCGTCCAGCCATGACAGCACCTCCCACCGCTCCCCGCAGGCCCGCGATCCACTCTCTGCACGGCGTCGACCGGACCGATGACTACGAATGGATGCGGGACGCGGACGCGGTGCGCGGGCACCTGGTCGCAGAGCGGCGGCACTATGAGGCCCAGATGGCACATACCGCCCACCTCCAACAGGAGCTCGTCAGCAAAATGGCTGTACGGACGCCCGAGACTGAGTCTTCAGTCAGTTGGCACCGTGGGGCATTTGTCTACTACAACCGCACGGATTCCGGAAGAGAATTCGGCGAGCTCTGCCGTAAAAAGGATGATAAATCAGGCGAAGCTGCGGTTTCCGTACTTGATCTCGACGCCCTCGCGGCGGCCACCGGCTACGTCGAGCTCGGGGTGTGCGAGGTCAGCCCGTGTGACCGCTACCTGGCCTACTCGGTCGACACCACCGGGGACGAGGTCTACGAGCTGCGCTTCCGCGACCTGACCACCGGCGAGGACCTCCCCGGCCGGGTGCCCGGCACGTACTACACCGGCGCCTGGTCGGCCGACTCCCGGGAGTTCTTCTACACGGTCGTGGACGCGGTCTACCGCCCCTACGAGGTGCGCCGCCACGTCCTCGGCGCCGCTTCCGGGGACGGCGGGACCGGCGACGCGCCGGTGATCCGCGAGGACGACCGGCGCTTCGAGCTCACCGTACGGGCCACGCGGTCCGGCGAGCTGATCACCGTCACGGCCGCCAGCCGCGACACCACCGAGGTCTGGCTGGTCGAGGACGCCGGGCCGCGCTCGGTCGCCGGCCGCCGTCCCGGCCGCGAGTACCGTGTCGACCACGACGCCACCTCGGGCCGCCTGGTCATCGTGACCGACGACGGGCACCCCGAGTTCCGTACGGTCACCGCCTCCCTCGCCACGCCCGGACGGCTCGGAGAGTGGACCGCGCTGGGCGAGCCCGACCCGGCGGAGCGCGTCCACGCGGCCGACTGCTTCGCCCGCCACATCGTGCTCAGCCTGCGCAGGGGCGGGGAACCGCTGCTCCGGATCATCCCGCTCGACGGCGGCGAGCCGTACGAGGTGCGCTCCGAGCTGCCCGCGGGCCGCATCGCGCACGTGCGCAACGAGGTGTACGACACCCGGTCGATCACCATCGAGACCGGCTCGTACACCGAGCCGACGCGCTGGCACTCGCTCGACCTGGACACCGGCGAGCGCACGCTGGTCAAGACCGCCGAGATCCCCGGGTACGACCCGTCGGCGTACGTCAGCGAGCTGCACTGGGTCCCGGCCCGAGACGGCGTCCCGATCCCTGTCACGATCGCCCGCCGGGCCGGCGTGCCGCTGGACGGCTCGGCCCCGTGCCTGCTCCACGGGTACGGCGCCTACGAGGCGACGGACGATCCCGCCTTCGAGACCGCCCTTTCCGTGCTGCTCGACGAGGGCGTGGTGTTCGCCGAGGCGCACATCCGCGGCGGCGGGCAGATGGGCCGCGACTGGTGGTTCCAGGGGCGCTACGGCAACAAGATCAACAGTTTCCACGACTACATCGACGTCGCCGACTGGCTCGCCGACGGCCGGGTCTCCCGCATCGCCACGCGCGGAAGGTCGGCCGGGGGGCTCCTGCAGGCGGCCGTGTACACGCTGCGCCCGGACCGCTGGGCGGCGGTCGTCGCCGAGGTGCCTTTCGTGGACGTCGTCACGACCATGCTGGACGACTCGATCCCGCTGACGGTGAACGAATGGGAGGAATGGGGCGACCCGCGACGCCGGGAGGACTTCGACTGGCTGCTGGCCTACTCGCCGTACGACAACGTCCCCGAGGGGAAGCGCCCGCCGTTGCTGGCGACCGGAGCCGTGCACGACCCGCGGGTGCTGGTCCACGAGCCGGCCAAGTGGGTCGCCAAGCTGCGCGCCACCGGCGACTCGCCCGTCCTGCTCCGCGTCGAGGTCGACGAGGGCGCCCACAGCGGCCCCACCGGCCGCTACGCCCACCTCGCCTACGAGGCCGAGATCTTCGCGTTCATCCTGGACGCCTTCGGCCCGGCACGCACGGTCTGAGCCTTGGGTTACGGCCGTACGGCCGTTCTTCCCGGCCACGGTGTCTCTGGTGCCTCCTTTGAGGCTTCAGCCGATGCCGAGGAAGGCGCGGGCCCGCGCGATCGGCATCGGGGGACGCTGGGCGAGCGACGCCGCCCGCGCGGCCCGCTCGACCAGCTCGGCGTTGTCGCGCACGGGGCGGCCCTTGGCGTAGGTCAGCGTGTCCTCCATGCCGACGCGCAGGTGGCCGCCGCCGGCGAGCGCGCCGAACAGCACCGGCAGTGACGCGCGCCCGACGCCGGTCGCCGACCAGGTGGCCCCCTCCGGCAGCGCCCGTACGGCCGCGGCCATCGTCGCGAGGTCGCCGCCGAACCCTCCGGGAACCCCCATGACCAGGTCACAGTGCACGCGACCGCCGTGGGGCGGGCCGTACCGGTCGAGCAGGCGGTGCAGCGAGACGATGTGGCCGAGGTCGAACAGCTCGAACTCCGGGACGATCCCGAGGCTCTGCGTCGCCTGGTACAGCTCGGCCATGAACGGCCACGGGTTGAGGAACACCTCGTCGCCGAAGTTGACGGTGCCGCAGGTCAGCGAGCACGCGTCCGGACCGGCGTCCAGCACCCTGAGCCGGTCGGCGTAGGAGTCGGTCACCGCGCCGCCGGTGGAGAGCTGGATCACCAGCGAGGTCGCGGCGCGCAGCTCGGCCACCGTGTCCTTCAGCCGGGTCAGGTCGAGCGTCGGACGGGCGTCGTCGTCGCGGATGTGCACGTGGACCACGGCCGCCCCGGCGTCCTCGCATGCCTTCGCGGCCGCCACCAGCTCCTCCAGCGTCACCGGGAGGGCGGGCGCGGCGTCCTTGCTCGTCTCGGCTCCGGTGGGGGCGACCGTGATGAGCGTCGAGGTTGTCATGGCCGAGATATTGCCTGGACGGGGGTGCTTGATACAAGATGTTCGCCTGAGTGACCAGTCAGGAACGAGATTCGTGAGGACGGTGAACGATGCGAGAGTTGTCTTTCCGTGAAGAGGGCGGCTGGACCGCGTCCGCGTTCGCCGTCGACCGCGCTCCTTCCACTGGCCTCAGCGCCGCGCAAGCTCCATGACCGATATCTCCCCCGTCGGCCTGCACCGCGTGCTTGAGCCGCGAGGCGTGCTGCCCCAGGCCGCTCTGCGCCTCGACGCCTCCCCTGACGTGCGCCCCGGCGAGGTCCGTGTCCGCGTCGAACGGCTGAACCTCGACGCCGCCTCCTACCGGCAGCTCTCCTCCAAGCACGACGGCGACGGCGACGCCGTCAGGACCGAGGTCTGCGAGATCATCGGCGACCGGGGCAAGATGCACAACCCGGTGACCGGGTCGGGGGGCATGCTGGTCGGCGTCGTGGACGAGGTCACCCCCGAGTCCCCGCTCGGCCTCAAGCCGGGTGACCGGGTCGCCACCCTGGTCTCCCTCACGCTCACCCCGCTCGTGGTCACCGACCGGCTGGCCGGCTGGGACGGCCTGTCCGAGCAGGTGCCCGCCGAGGGCCACGCGATCCTGTTCGCCCGCTCGATCGCCGCCGTGCTCCCCGCCGACCTGCCGGTCCCGCTCGCGCTGGCCGTCATGGACGTGTGCGGCGCACCGGCACTCACCGCCCGCGTGGTGCGTGAGCACGTCTCACGCCTCCACCCGCATAACGGTGACGGGAGTCGTCCCGGCCCGGTGGTCGCCGTCGTCGGCGCGGCGGGCAAGAGCGGTTCGCTGTCGCTCGCGGCGGCCCGCGGAGCCGGGGCGGCCCGCTTGATCGGGGTCGTCCCCCACGCGGCCGAGGCCGCGCTGCTGGAGGAGTCCGGGCTGGCGGACGCCGTCGTGGTCGCCGACGCCCGCGACCCCGTCGCGCTCTCCGAGGCCGTACGGGGGGCCGGAGGACCGGCGGACGTGACGGTCGTCTGCGTGGACGTGCCGGGGTGCGAGGGCGGGGCGATCCTCGCCACCGGCGACGGCGGCACGGTGGTCTTCTTCTCCATGGCCACCTCCTTCAGCGCCGCCGCCCTCGGGGCGGAGGGGCTGGCGGCCGACGTCACCATGCTCGTCGGCAACGGGTACGTCCCCGGCCACGCCGCCCTGGCACTCGACCTCCTGCGCACCGAACCCGGTGTCAGGAGGCTGTTCGAACACCGGCTGGAGGAAGCGTGAAGCTCGGACTCGACCCTGCCGTCATCGCGAAGGCCAGGGCGCTGGCGGCCCGCGCGGCCGAGCCGGTCATCGAGCTGGCGCGCACCCACACCACCGTCTCGGTCGAGCGGGCGGTGCTCCGGCTCGCCGGGGTCACCGGCGCCGACGCCGACGGCACTCCCTGGGTCAACCGGATCACCGACGCCGTGCGCGAGCAGGCCGGGCTGGAAAACGGTGTCGCCCTCCCCGTCTTCCACGCGCTGAACGAGCACGGCCTCTCGCTCGACGACCCGCTGTCCCTGCTCGCCGCCAGGTTCACCGTCCCGGACGGAGAGCGAGCCGTACGGGCGCGCACACGGGCGCGGGCGGCGGTCGCTCGCGGGATCGCCACCATCGACCACAACCGGGCGGAGCGGCAGCGGCTCCTCGCCAAGCACGGTGACCCGGAGATGCCCTGGATCTATCTGATCGTCGCGACCGGCGACATCTACGAGGACATCCCACAGGCCCAGGCGGCGGCGCGCGAGGGCGCCGACGTCATCGCCGTGATCAGGTCAACCGGCCAGTCGCTGCTGGACTACGTGCCCGAGGGCGCGACCCGGCAGGGGTACGCCGGGACGTACGCCACCCAGGAGAACTTCCGCCTGATGCGCGCCGCGCTGGACGAGGTGTCGGCCGAGCTGGGCCGGTACGTGCGGCTGACGAACTACGCGAGCGGCCTGTGCATGCCGGAGATCGCGACGCTGGCGGGGCTCGAACGGCTCGACATGATGCTCAACGACTGCATGTACGGGATCATCTTCCGTGACATCAACCCGATCCGCACCTTCGTGGACCAGCGGTTCTCCCGTCAGGTCCACGCCCGCGCGGGCATCGTCATCAACACCGGCGAGGACAACTACCTCACCACGGCCGACGCGGTGGACGCGGCGCACACGGTCGTCGCGTCCCAGCTTCTCAACGAGCGGTTCGGGCACGAGGCGGGGCTGGCGGACGGGCAGCTCGGTCTGGGCCACGCTTTCGAGATAAACCCGGAAATTCCGGATTCGTTCAGGCTGGAGCTGGCGCACGCGCTGCTCGTACGGGAGCTGTTCCCCGACGCGCCGCTGAAGTACATGCCGCCCACCAAGCACATGACCGGCAACATCTTCGCCGGTTACCTGCTGGACGCCTTCTTCAACCTCGCCGGGGTCCTGACCGGGCAGTCCATCCTGCTCATCGGCATGATGACCGAGGGCATCCACACGCCCTGGCTGTCCGACCGCGACCTCGCCCTGGAGAACGTCCGCTACGTGCGGCGGGCCGTCGGCGCCCTGCACGAGGACTTCGTCCCGGCCCCCGGCGGCTTCACCGTCGAACGGGCCCGCCAGGTCCTCTCGGAAACCGTCGACCTCCTCGACCGCGTCTGCGACACATCCCTCCTCACCGCCATAGCCCAGGGCACCTTCGGCGTGACCCGCCGCCCCCCGGACCGGGGCAAGGGCCTGGAAGGCGTGGTCCGGCGGTCCGGCACCTACTACAACCCCGCCACCCACCTCCTGGAAACCTCTGAGGACGACGCGTGACGACGGATCTGGAGACGATCAAACAGGTCATCCGGCCCTATGGCGACACCACGGGTGACGGCTTGGTCCAGGTGTCCTTCACCCTGCCGGTGCCGCACGGTCCTCGTGCCGAGGCGGCGGCGGCGCAACTCGCGAGAGGAATGGGACTGGACCCCGCCAGCGTCGTGCACGCCAAGGCGATGGGACCCGACTTCACCTTCTTCATCGTCTACGGCCGGGTCGGGCACCTCATCGACTACGCGGGTATCGACGTCCCGGAAGGCCGGGAATACCCGCTCCTGACCCCGGCCCAGGTCAACCTCGCCATCAAGACGGTGCTCCGGCGCAGGCTCGTGGTCGTCGGCGCCTGCATCGGCACGGACGCCCACACCGTCGGCATCGACGCCATCCTCAACGTCAAGGGGTTCGCCGGGGAGAAGGGGCTTGAGTACTACCGGGAGATCGAGGTGCACAACCTCGGAGCACAAGTCGAGGTCGACGCCCTCGTCGCGCACGCCAAGGCGGTCAACGCGGACGCCGTGCTCGTCTCCCAGGTCGTGACCCAGAAGGGCGCCCACGTCCACAACACCAAGCAGATGGCCGGAGCCTTCACCGACGCGTACCCGACGGCCGTCGGCGGGGGACTCGGCCGCCCGCTCCTGGTGGTCGGCGGCCCCCGCTTCGACACCGTGAGCCCCGCCGACCTCGGCGTCGACCGCATCTTCGGCAAGGGCACCACCCCCGCCGAGGTCGCCGGCTACATCGTCCACGCCCTGATCCCCGAATGGGAGCCCGATGAGTGACACGCCCGGCGGCACGGCAGGAGACTTCCTCGGGCTCACCGTCACCCATCGGCGGTACGTCCCGTACTCCCACGCCCACTACGGCGGAAACCTGGTCGACGGGGCGTACGCGCTCGGCCTGTTCGGCGACGTGGCCACCGAGATGTGCATCCGTACCGACGGCGACGAGGGCCTTTTCGCCTCGTACGCGGACGTGCGGTTCCTCGCGCCGATCCACGCGGGGGACGTCATCGAGGTCTCGGCGACCATGACGCGCGTCGGCAACCGTAGCCGAGCCCTCGCCTTCGAGGCACGGGTGGTGTGCCGGGCGACGCCCTCCGTCTCACCCTCGGCCGCCGAGGTCCTCGCCGTGCCGATCACCGCGGTCACCGCCACGGGAACGGTCGTGGTCCCGCCGCCCGGCACCTGACCTACATGCGCGCCGGCACCGCCTGGATGACGGCCAGGATCGGCTCGTCGTCGAACCCGATGCGGACGCTGTCCGGGTCCTGGCGGATGAAGGCGGGAGGGATCGGTTCCGACACCGACTCCGCGGGCGCGGGCATCGGCCGGAAACCGGCCTCGCGCAGCCGGGCGAGCCATGTCTCGGCCCGCTCGTGACGTTCGTAGCGGTCCTCGTCGTCCGTGGTGCCCACGATGTCGATCACCTCGCGCCGGAAGAACAGCTTCATCGCGTTGCGGTCGGCGTCCGACACGTCCAGCGCGTCTATCAGGCGGAAGACGGCGTGGAAGTGCCGCCAGGAGTTGTGGAACCGCTCGGTCAGCGCCACCCGGTGATGATCGGAGTCCGGCTCGCACAGCACGACGACGTCCGGCTCCGCGGCGCGCAGTTTCGCCAGGAACACGTTCCGCTCGTCGACGCCGGACGCGGTGTCCCGCAGGTGGTGCAGCGCGAACGCGGCGTTCATGACCAGCGGGCGTGGCGCCCGGCGCACCAGGTCCCAGTCCTCGTCGGTCATGTGCTCGGCGAAGCGGGGCACGGCATGGAAGTCCAGCGTGACACCGGTGTCGCGGATGGATCGTTCGGCCTGGTGGAGGCTGGCCACCGCGGGGTCCACCCCGATCACCGTCAGCCGCCCGGGTGCCTGGCCGCGCTTCGCGAGCGCGGTGAGCACCGCCGCCTCCTGGGCTCCCGAGCCGATGCCCACCGACAGCAGGGTGGCCGTGTCCCGTCCCGCGAGGTGACCGGCGAGCAGCGCGCCGCCGATGCGACCGGCCAGAGTCAGCACCGGCAGGTGTTCCGCCATCAGGTCGAACAACTCGATCTGCGGTCGCTCGAAACGGCGTAGGTACAGATTGTCGCGTTCGTCCTGGCAAGTTCCGAGCCTGCGGGCCAAGGCGTCGTGGTAGAGCAGGTAGAGGAAGTCATCGCCCATCCTCTCGGGGTCGATCAGGCCGCGAAGCTTGTCGAGCCGGCGCTGGGCGCTGTCGGCTCGATCCGCGTCCATGTCCTCCACGGCGCGGCAAAGCATGTCGAACTCATGGGCACTCACGTTGGTCCTCTTTGTTTCTGCTCGTGACGGTTACCCGGTGGTGTGAGCCGCAGGGTCTTCCCGCCGTGCTCTGAAAGGGGGCCTCGCGGCGGTCCACGTCCGCCGCGGTGCCAGGCACGTTCGAGACCGGGCACGTTCGGTGAATCCCGTCGTCCGAGGGCTCGGACGACGGTCCTGGGAATGGCCGGATTGATTCTCGATTTCGGACGGGAATCGCTGCGCACCATTCCGTGCCGGCTACCTCCCGCTTCTCCCGATCACTTTTTTCCGCGAAATCGCGACGCAGGACCCGGGCGAATATCCCGCGCCGGGAAAGCATCTTTCTTCGCCAGATCCATGGTGTGATAGCACGCTTAGAATTCACTTGTCCGCGCTTGGTATCGGCTTAAGGGGCCGATTGGGCGCACCGGTCGGTGCCGGTGTCCGAGCCGGGAGTTCGCCCTCTGGGCCGACGCGCGAAGGCCGCATTGACAGACGGCCATGACCGCTCACCAGATGCCGGGCGGTCGCCACGGGGCCGGATCGGGTCATTCCGTCAGGTGCGTCGCGGGAAGGGATTCGGGGGCCGGGCCGCCGTCGTCACCGCCTCGGAAGAACCGGGGCGCGATCGGGCGGTTCGAGGGCCACGCACCGATCGCAGGGACGGCGTCCACCGCTGGCAGGCGGGATGGAAATCCGCGTTCCCCGGTGATTCCGGCCGCCTGGGGAGGACCGGAATCCGGGATGCCGTGAACCCATCTTGACAGTGTCACATGTCGCCCGTCTATGATGACGGACGTCGAATCCGGCAGCGGTTGTCGTGGACATCGAAAGAGCGGTCGTCCTCGGCGTGCCGGCGACGGCCGATCGCCTGTCATGCGAGGTCTGGGGTTGCGGTGCACACGATATGCGGGTGATCAGATGGACGCTTTACGATGACGAATGCGGTAGAAGGGCCTGACGGCCGCGACGAAGTGCCGTCCGGCGAAGAAAGTCACCTATCGCCAGTGTCGCCGGCAGGAATTCCGGCTTCCTGGACAATCGAGCATGACGCGCGGGAAGCATCCCTGGCGTACATCACGAATCACTGGACCGAAGTGCCGTCGAACAGCGCGACAGACACCCTGATCGCATCGCGGTACGCCGATGAGGGCGACCATCTCCTGCCTCGCGGAGGCCGCGGGGGACGGGACCCCGTACCACCCCTCCGCCGGGAGGCCGGTCCACCCGTGACCGCCTCCACCGGCTGTCGCCGATCCGCTCCTTCCCGCTGACGCGGCGGGACGGACGCCGAGCGACTTCTCCACTCCTGTGGCGGCGTTTCCGTTCTCCAACCGAGACGCCGCTGTCTCTGGCCCTTCACGTGGCCGGACTCCAGGCGCGCGATCCCTGGATGACGTCTCCTGCGGCCACGCATGTGACGCGTCCCGGGCCGGCACGCCTGCCTACCACGCGGAAGGACATCTCCTGTGCGCGCCGACGAGACGGCACACAATCCAATGAGCAGTTCCGACGATCGGATCGCGATTGTCGGAGTGTCCTGCCGACTTCCCAAGGCGCCGAATCCTGAGGCGTTCTGGCGGTTGCTCCGGGATGGTGTGGACGCGCTGACGCCCGTACCCGAGGGCCGCTGGGACGTCGATCCGGGCGATGACGCCTCTCCGGATCTCGCGGGCTTCCGGCGCGGTGGATTCCTCGACGGGGTCGACGAGTTCGACCCGGGCTTCTTCGGGATCTCGCCCCGTGAGGCCGTCGCCATGGATCCCCAGCAGCGGTTGACGCTGGAACTGGCGTGGGAGGCGCTCGAAGACGGGGGCATCCTCCCCGCGTCCCTGGCGGGCAGCCGGACGGCGGTGTTCATCGGGGCGATGGGAGACGAGTACGCCCGGTTGCTGGATCGCCAGGGAACCGCCGCCATCGCCCAGCACACCCTGACGGGTCTGAACCGGGGCATCATCGCCAACCGCGTGTCCTACACCCTTGGGTTGCGGGGTCCCAGCCTGACGGTGGACGCCGCGCAGGCCTCGTCCCTGGTCGCCGTCCATCTGGCGGTCGAGAGCCTGCGGAGCGGGGAGTCGGCCCTCGCGCTGGCGGGCGGGGTGAACCTCGGCATCCTGGCGGAGGGCACCCTGGCCGCGGCGAGGTTCGGCGGGCTGTCCCCGGACGGCCGTAGCTTCACCTTCGACGCCCGCGCGAACGGGTTCGTACGCGGCGAGGGCGGGGGCGTCGTCGTGCTCAAGCCGCTGGCCCGCGCGCTGGCGGATCAGGACCGGATCTACTGCGTGATCCGGGGCAACGCGGTGAACAACGACGGCGCCACCGACGGGTTGACCGTGCCCGACGCCGACGCCCAGTCGGACGTGGTGCGGCGAGCGTGCGCGCGGGCCGGTGTCTCGCCCGTGCGGGTGCAGTACGTGGAGTTGCACGGCACCGGTACCAGGCTCGGCGATCCGATCGAGGCCGCCGCCCTCGGTTCGGCGGTAGGCGCCTCTCGCCCAGCGGACAGCCCGCTGGTCGTCGGGTCCGTCAAGACCAATGTCGGTCATCTGGAGGCGGCCGCCGGCATCGTGGGCCTGCTCAAGGTCGCCCTGAGCATCAAGGCGCGGACCCTGCCGGCGAGTCTGAACTTCGAATCGCCTTCTCCGGCCATCCCGCTCGACGAGCTGAACCTGCGCGTGCGGACGGCTTCGGGCCCCTGGCCCTGTCCGGATCAGCCCCTGATCGCCGGCGTCAGCTCGTTCGGGATGGGCGGCACCAACGCTCACGTGATCATGGAGGAGGCGCCGCCGGTCGCCGAGCCCTCCTCGGCCGGCCCCGTGGAGGACCGTGGCGGGCCCGGGGTGGTGCCCTGGGTGCTTTCCGGCCGGTCGGAGGCGGCGCTGGCCGCGCAGGCCGCCCGGTTGGCGGAGCGCGTCGAGGCCGATCCCGGGCTGCGTCCGGTGGACGTGGGCCACAGCCTCGCGACCACGCGCACCACCTTCGAGCACCGGGCGGTGGTACTGGGGAGCGAGCGCGGCGACCTCCTCCAGGGCCTGACCGCACTGGCCGGTGACGCCGCGACGCCCAACCTCGTGCGGGGCACGGCCGTGCCCGGCAAGACCGTGTTCGTCTTCCCCGGCCAGGGGTCCCAGTGGGCCGGCATGGCCGTCGAGCTCTCCGAAGCCTCCGCTGTGTTCGCCGGGGCGCTCGACGAGTGCGCCGAGGCCCTGGTTCCGCATGTGCGCTGGAACCTCGGCGAGGTGCTCCGTGACCCCGCCGCTCTCCAGTCCGTCGAGGTCGTGCAGCCGGCTCTGTTCGCGGTGATGGTCTCCCTCGCGCGGCACTGGGAGGCGCACGGGGTGCGCCCCGATGCCGTGGTCGGGCATTCCCAGGGTGAGATCGCCGCGGCCTGCGTCGCCGGTGCGGTGAGCCTGGCGGACGCCGCCCGGATCGTGGCCCTGCGCAGCCAGGCCCTCACCCGCCTGGCGGGTACGGGCGGGATGGCCTTCCTGGGGCTCCCCGCCGACGAGGTCCGCGCCGAACTGGCCGGTCGGGGCGGGCGCCTGGCCGTCGCCGCGGTCAACGGCCCCGCCGCGACCGTCGTGTCCGGAGACGCGGACGCCGTCGCCGAGACGGTGGCCGACCTGCAAGCCAGGGGAGTCCACGCGCGGGTGGTCGCGGTCGACTACGCCTCCCACTGCGCGCATGTGGAGGTGCTACGGGAGCCGATCCTCGACGGGCTCGGTTCGATCCAGCCGTCTGCCGGCCGGGTCCCTTTCTGCTCGACCGTCACCGGCGAGATCATGGACACCGCCGGGCTCGACGCCGCCTACTGGTACCGGAACCTTCGCCGGCCGGTCGACTTCGAACGCGCGGTCCGCGGCCTGCTTGCGGCGGGATATCAGCGCTTCATCGAGATCAGCCCGCACCCCGTACTGACCAGCGCGATCACGCACACGGCCGCCGACGCGGGCTCCCCCGTCGCCGTCATCGACTCACTTCGCCGGGACGACGGCGGCCCCGCCCGCTTCACGACCTCACTCGCCCACGCTCACGTCAGCGGCGCACCGGTCGACTGGACCACCACGCTCACCGCCGGCCGGCGGGTCGGCCTGCCGACCTACGCCTTCCAGCGCCGGTCGTACTGGCCCGGCGCGACGGCCCGGCCCGCCCGCGCCGTAGTCGCGGGGGACGGAGCCGGCGAGCTCCCGCAGGCCGCGCGGACGCCGGACGTTCCCGGTAAGGCGGCCTCGTCGCTCTCCGGCCGGCTGACCGCGGCGGGCACGGAGGAGCGGCCTCGGATCCTGCTGGAGTTCGTGCGGGCACACGCCGCGGCGGTCATGGGTCATGCCGGCCCTGACGCCGTCGAGCCCGGGCAGACGTTCAAGAACCTGGGGTTCGACTCGCTCATGGCGGTCGAGCTCGGCAACCGGCTGACCGACGCGGCCGGGCTGCGACGCGATGCCACGCTCGTCTACGCCCATCCCACCCCCGAAGCGCTCGCCCGCCACCTCGGTGAGGCAGTGGGGGGCGACGGCCGCACGGGAGCGCCGCGAGAGCAGGACGCGGAGGCCAGGGCCGGCGAACCGATCGCGATCATCGGAATGGCCTGCCGTTATCCGGGTGGTGTCGGGTCACCGGAGGACCTGTGGCGGCTGGTGGCGGACGAGGTCGACGCGACGGGACCGTTCCCGGGCGATCGAGGGTGGGACCTGGGCAGGCTGTACGACCCGCGGCCGGGAGTGCCGGGCCGGACCTATGTCCGGCGAGGGGGCTTCCTCGACGCCGCCGCCTTCGACGCCGGCTTCTTCGGGATCGGCCCTCGGGAGGCCGCCGCGATGGATCCCCAGCAGCGGCTGCTGCTGGAGGTCGCCTGGGAGGCGTTCGAACGGTCCGGCATCGATCCGGCAACGCTGCGCGGCGAACCCGTCGGGGTGTTCGTCGGCGCCGGAGCCCAGGAGTACGGCCCGCGCCTGTACGAGCCGGCGGGGGGCCACAACGGCTACCTGCTGACCGGGAACTCACCCAGCGTCGCGTCCGGGCGGATCGCGCACACCTTCGCCTTCGAAGGCCCGAGCATCACGGTCGACACCGCCTGCTCCTCCTCCCTGGTCGCCATGCACCTGGCCTCCCAGGCCCTGCGTCAGGGCGAATGCGCGATGGCACTGGCCGGTGGCGCCGCCGTCCTGTCCAGCCCCGGATTGTTCGTCGAGTTCAGCATGCAGCGGGGGCTGTCCCACGACGGCCGGTGCAAGCCCTTCGCCGCCCAAGCAGACGGCACCGCCTGGGGGGAGGGCGTCGCCCTCGTACTCATGGAGCGCCTGTCCGACGCCCGGCGTCTGGGTCACCAGGTGCTCGCGGTGGTCCGGGGATCCGCGGTGAACCAGGACGGCGCGAGCAACGGTCTGACCGCGCCGAACGGGCTGTCACAGCAGCGTGTGATCAGGCAGGCGCTGACGGCCGCCGGGCTCACCGAAGGCGACGTGGACGCGGTGGAGGCCCACGGCACCGGCACCACCGTGGGCGACCCGATCGAAGCCCAGGCCATCATCGCCACCTATGGGCAGAACCGGCCGGCCGATCAGCCACTGTGGCTGGGGTCGGTGAAGTCCAACATCGGTCACACTCAGGCCGCGGCCGGGGTCGGCGGTGTGATCAAGCTGGTCATGGCGATGGAGCATCGCCTCCTGCCCAAGACCCTGCACGTCGACGAGCCCAGCCCGCACGTCGACTGGGCCGGTGGGGCGGTGTCGCTGCTCACCGAACCGCGGCCCTGGCACCCGTACGGGCGGCCGCGGCGGGCGGCTGTGTCGTCCTTCGGGATCAGCGGCACGAACGCGCACCTCATCCTGGAGGAGGCGCCGCCGGCTGAAGGACCCGCGACGGCAGAACCCACCGACGCGGGCACGGAAGAGCGTCGCGTGGTGCCGTGGCTCCTGTCGGGAAGGTCCGAGGGCGCGCCGCGTGCGCAGGCCGCTCGACTGGCGGAGTTCGTCCGGGCCGATCCCGAGCTGCGGCCGGTCGACGTGGCCCACAGCCTGGCCGCCACCCGCGCCGTGTTCGAGCATCGTGCGGCGGTGATGGGAAGCGAGCGCGCGGACTTCCTCCATGGCCTGACCGCGCTGGCCGAGGGAACCGCGGCCCCCGACGTCGCGCAGGGCGTGCCCGCGCACGGCAAGACGGTGTTCGTCTTTCCCGGGCAGGGATCCCAGTGGGCGGGAATGGCCGTCGAGCTGGCCGAACACTCACCGGTCTTCGCCGACGCGCTCGCCGAGTGCGCCGATGCCCTGGCCCCGTACGTTCAGTGGGACCTGCGTGAGGTGCTCCACGATGCCGCCGCTCTGGCCCGTGTGGACGTCGTGCAGCCCGCACTGTTCGCCGTCATGGTGTCCCTGGCCCGCGAATGGGAGGCCCACGGCGTTCGCCCGGACGCCGTCGTCGGTCATTCCCAGGGGGAGATCGCCGCGGCGTATGTCGCGGGAGCCCTGTCCTTGGCGGACGCCGCGCGCGTCGTCGCTCTGCGCAGCCAGGCACTGACCGCCCTCGCCGGCACCGGCGGCATGGCGTTCCTGGGTGTGCCGGCTGATCAGGTCCGCGAGGAACTGGCCGGTTGGCCGGGGCGTCTTTCTGTGGCCACCGTCAACGGCCCGGCCGCCACCGTGGTGTCGGGGGACGCGGACGCGGTCGAGGAGATCATGGCGGTCTACCGTGCCAGGGGGGCGCAGGCCCGGAGGGTCGCGGTGGACTACGCCTCTCACTGCCCGCATGTGGAAGCCCTTCGTGAGCCGATCCTCGAAGCGCTCGCCGCGACCGCGCCACGGGCGGGGCGGATCCCGTTCTACTCCACCGTCACAGGGGAGGCGCAGGACACCGCTGAGCTGGACGCGGGCTACTGGTACCGCAACCTGCGCCATGGTGTCGAGTTCGAACGTACGATCCGCACCCTGATCCAGCAGGGACACGACCGTTTCGTCGAGGTCAGCCCGCATCCGGTGCTGACCGGCGCGATCGAGGACACGGCGGCCGACGCGGGCGCCACCGTCGCGGTCATCGGGTCGCTGCGCCGCCAGGAGGGCGGTCCCGCGCGCTTTCGCGCCTCGCTCGCCGACGCCTGGGTCAGCGGCGCGCCGGTCGACTGGTCGCCGGTCCTCGGAGCCGGACGCCGCCTGGCCCTGCCCACGTACGCGTTCCAGCGCCGGTCCTACTGGCTGGCTCCCACCCTCGGCGCGGGCGACGTGACGCGGGCAGGGGTGGACGCGGCGGATCACCCGTTGCTCGGCGTGGCGGTGGAGGTGGCCGACGGCGCGGGTGTCATCCTCACGGGCTCGTTGTCGCGAAGCGCGCACCCGTGGCTGGCCGATCACGCGGTGCTGGGCCGCGTCCTGCTGCCGGGCGCGGCGTTCGCGGAACTGGCGCTGCACGCGGCGGAACGTCTGAACTGCGACGGGATCGAGGAGCTGACACTGGAGGCTCCGCTGGCGGTGCCGGATGAGGGCGGGCAGGTGTCCGTCCAGCTCGTCATCGCCGGACCCGGCGACGAGGGGCGGCGCTCGTTCACGATCCATTCCCGCCGGGGCGGGGCCGCGGCGGACGGGGACCGGTGGACGAGGAACGCCTCCGGCGTGCTGGCGCCTCTGAGCGCCGGCGAGGAGGAGCACCTGGAGGTGTGGCCGCCGGCGGGTGCTGAGGCGATGGCCCTCGATGGGGTGTACGAGCGGCTGGCCGAGCGGGGATACGAGTACGGGCCGGCCTTCCAGGGGGTGCACGCGGTCTGGCGGCGGGGCGAGGAGCTCTTCGCCGAGGTGCGCCTGCCGGAGCCGGTGGACTGCGACGGCTACGGGATCCACCCGGCGGCGCTGGACGCGGCCCTGCACGCCATCCTCATAGCGGGTGCGTCTGCCGGTGCCGGTGACAGTGCGGTGCGTCTGCCGTTCTCCTGGAGTGGGGTGCGCCTGTTCGCCACAGGGGCGCGGGCGTTGCGCGTCCGGGTGGCCCCTACGTCCGCCGACGCCGTCAGCGTGGTCTGCGCGGACTCGGACGGGGCGCCGGTCGCGCTGGTGGAGGAGCTCACGCTCCGGCCGGTGAGCGCGGAGCAGCTGGCCCTGCTCGACCGTCCCGTCGCCGGTGAGGGTCGTGACGCAGGGACGCACCTTCTCTCGTGGACCCCGATCGACGCGGTCGAGACGCCGGCGGACTCCGCCTCGGACCCCGCATCTGGCACCGCCTCGGACCCCGCCTCGACCTGGGCGGTCGTACGGGTCGGCGCCGACGAGCAGGACCGCCAGGGGACGGAGCCGCTTCCCGGCCTTCCGCCCGGCCGGCGGTTCGCCGATCTGGATCAGCTACGCGCGTGGCTCGACGATCAGCCGGCCCCCACAGGGCCTGCCGTGGTGGTCGCCTTGGTGGACGCGGACGAGAACTGGGAGAGCGCCTCCGCGGCCGCCGGCCGCGTCGAGGACGTGCTGAGCCTGGTGCGGAGCTGGCTCGCCGACGAGCGGTTCGGCACGTCGCGGCTGGTGGTGCTGACACGTGATGCGGTCGCGGCGCTCGACGGCGAGAGCGTCAGCGACGTGTCGGCCGCCGTGTGGGGGCTGGTCCGTACCGCGCAGACCGAGAATCCGCAGCGGCTGGTGTTGCTCGACGTCGACGCCCGTCAGACGTCCAAGGACGCGCTGCCGGGTGCGATCAGGACCGCGTTGGCGGGAGGCGAGTCTCAGCTCGCGGTTCGTGAGGGGCGGCTGCTGGCGGCACGGGTGGTCCCTTATCCCGTTCACCAGGCCGCGCTGGTGCCGCCGGGGCTGAGCGGCTGGCGGCTGGAGGTGACCGACCAGGGCGGTCTGGACGCCCTGGCGCTGGTCGACGCCCCGGAGCTGACCGGTGGGCTGGAACCCGGGCAGGTACGTGTCGCGCTGCGGGCGGCCGGGCTGAACTTCCGGGACGTACTCATCACGCTGGGCATGCTGGCCGACCGCAGGGTGCTCAGGGAGGGCGCCGGAGTCGTCGTCGAGGTCGGCGCGGAGGTCGCGGGAGTGCGGCCGGGCGACCGGGTGATGGGGCTGTTCCCGAACGGCGCAGGACCGGTGACGGTGACGGATCACCGCCTGGTCGCCCCGATTCCCGCAGACTGGTCGTTCGCGCAGGCGGCCGGGGTACCGGTCGTGTTCCTGACCGCGTTCCACGCGCTTGTGGACCTGGCCGGACTGAGGCAGGGGGAATCGCTCCTGGTTCACGCCGGGGCCGGTGGTGTGGGCATGGCGGCGATCCAGCTCGCCCGGCATCTGGGCGCGGAGGTCTACGCGACCGCGAGTGAGGGCAAGTGGGACACCCTGCGCGGCCTCGGGGTGGACGACGGGCGGATCGCCTCCACCCGGGACCCGGCCTTCGGCCGGCGTTTCCTGGGGGCCACCGGGGGGCGCGGTATGGATGTGGTGCTGAACTCGCTGGCCCGGGAGTTCGTCGACGCCTCCCTGGATCTGCTGCCCCGTGGCGGCCGTTTCATCGAGATGGGCAAGACCGACCTCCGCGACCCCGATGAGATCGCCAAGACCCATCCGGGCGTCGCCTACCAGGCGTTCGACCTGTTGCTGCTGGAGCCCGACCGTGTTCAGCGGATGTTCGTGGAGCTGGCGCGGCTGTTCGAGCGGGGAGTGCTCCAGCCGTTGCCGGTGACCTGCTGGGACATCCGGCAGGCTCCGCGGGCCTTCCGGTTCATGAGTCAGGCCCGTCATGTCGGGAAGATCGTGCTCACGGTGCCCGCGCCGTTCGACCCCGAGGGCACGGTTCTGATCACCGGTGGAACCGGGACGCTGGGCTCGTTCGTGGCCCGGCACCTCGTCCGCCGGTACGGCGCCCGCAGTCTCCTGCTGGCCAGCCGGCGCGGACCGGACGCGGAAGGGGCCGTGGAACTGGCGGCGGAACTCGCCGAACTCGGCGCGCGGGTGGAGATCGCCGCATGCGACACCGGCGACCGCGACGCTCTGGCCGGTCTGCTCAAGGGACGCGAGCTGACCATGGTGATCCACGCCGCGGGCGTGTTGCGCGACGGCGTCATCGGCTCCTTGACACCGGAGCGGTTCCAGGAGGTGTGGCGTCCGAAGGCCCAGGCGGCCTGGAACCTGCACGAGCTCACCCGCGATCAGGACCTGGCCGCGTTCGTCATGTTCTCCTCGGTCCTCGGCACGCTGGGCGGTCCCGGGCAGGCCAACTACGCGGCCGCCAACGCCTACCTCGACGCCCTGGCGCATCACCGCCACGTGCGGGGCCTGCCCGCCCTCTCCCTCGCCTGGGGACTGTGGGAAGAGGGCAGCGGCATGACCGGGAGCCTCACCACCACCGACCTGCGGCGGATGTCCCGTTCGGGCCTCAGACCCCTCACCACCGAGTTCGGTCTCGCCCTGTTCGACGGGGCGTTGTCGACCGGCGATCCGTTCCTGCTGCTCACGGAGTTCGACGGGGCGGCGCTGGCCGCCGCGGTCCGTGAAGGGACCGTGCCGCCGCTGCTGCGGGGGCTGGTCCGCGCACCGGCCCGGCGCACCGCCGGTGCCGCCGCTCCCGCAGGCACCGCCTCGTTCGCCGAGCGGCTCGCCGGGCTGACCGGCGAGGCCAGGCACGGCCTGTTGCTCGACCTGGTTCGCGGTCACGTGGCCGCGACCCTCGGGCACGCCGACCCCGGCGGCGTCGACGTCCGCCGCGCGTTCAAGGAGATCGGCTTCGACTCCCTGTCCGCGGTCGAACTTCGCAACCGCCTCAACACGGCGACCGGCCTGCGCCTCCCCTCAAGCCTCATCTTCGACCACCCGACTCCGGAAGCGGTCGCGCTCCACCTGAACGCCACGGTCCCCGGGCCCGCCGCGGAGGCCGACAGGGAGGAGAGCGCCGTACGCGCCAAGCTCGCCGCCATTCCGCTGCGGAAGCTACGTGAAACCGGACTGCTGGAGCAGTTGCTCGCCCTCGCCGACGGTTCACCGGCGCCCGACACCGTGCGGACTCCGAGTACCGACGACATCGACACCATGGACCCCCGCGCCCTTCTAGAGCTGGCCCGCGAGTACTCCTCGCCGCCAAGTGGATCGGAGAGTTGAGATGAAGGCATCCGACCAAGAGCTCGTAGAGGCGCTGCGTCGCTCTCTGAAAGAGATCCAGTCGCTGAAGCAGGCCAACCAGCGTTCGGCCGACCAGGCACGCGAACCGATCGCCATCGTGGGCATCGGCTGCCGCTATCCGGGCGGGGTGCGCTCGGCGCGGGATCTGGGGCGGTTGGTCGCGGACGGGGTGGACGCGATCGGGGCGTTCCCCGTCAACCGGGGGTGGGACCTCGACGGGTTGTTCCATCCGGACCCTGACCACGCCGGAACCACGTACGCGCGGGAAGGTGGGTTCCTGCACGACGCGGACGGGTTCGACGCGGAGTTCTTCGGCATCTCGCCGCGTGAGGCGCTGGGGATGGATCCCCAGCAGCGGGTGGCGCTGGAGGTCGCCTGGGAGACGCTCGAACACGCGGGCCTCGACCCGGCCGGCTTGCGCGGCACCGCGACGGGCGTGTTCGTCGGAGCTCTGACCTCCGAGTACGGCCCCCGCCTGCACGAACCGGCCGCGGGTCACGACGGCTACCTGCTGACCGGGAGCACGTTGAGCGTGGCGTCCGGGCGTATCTCCTATGTGCTGGGTTTGGAGGGTCCGGCGATCACGGTGGACACGGCGTGTTCGTCCTCGCTGGTGGCGATCCATCTGGCCGTTCAGGCGTTGCGCCGGGGTGAGTGCGCGCTGGCGCTGGCCGGCGGTGTCACGGTCATGGCGACCCCCGGCATGTACGTGGAGTTCTCGCGGCAGCGGGGGCTGGCGTCCGATGGACGGTGCAAGGCGTTCGCCGCGGCGGCCGATGGGACCGGCTGGGGCGAGGGCGCCGGGATGCTGTTGCTGGAGCGGGTGTCCGACGCCCGTCGTCTGGGTCACCGGGTGCTGGCGGTGATCCGGGGGACGGCGGTGAACCAGGACGGGGCTTCGAATGGTCTGACGGCTCCGCATGGTCCTTCGCAGCAGCGTGTGATTCGTGCGGCTTTGGCCAATGCGGGGATCGCCGCGGCTGATGTCGATGTCGTCGAGGCTCATGGCACCGGGACCACGCTGGGTGATCCGATCGAGGCGCAGGCGATCATCGCCACCTATGGGCAGGACCGGCCGGCCGATCGGCCGTTGTGGCTGGGCTCACTGAAATCCAACATCGGCCACACCATGGCCGCCGCCGGCGTGGGCGGTGTGATCAAGATGGTCGCGGCGATGGAGCGGGGGGTGTTGCCGAGGTCGTTGCATGTGGACGAGCCGAGTCCGCATGTGGACTGGTCTGGTGGGGCGGTGTCGCTGCTGGCCGAGTCGCGGGGGTGGCCGGGGGGCGACCGGGTCAGGCGTGCGGGTGTGTCGTCGTTCGGTATCAGCGGTACGAACGCTCATCTGATCCTTGAGGAGCCGCCGGCCGTTGCGGAGGAGCCGCCGGTCGTCGACGGTGATGGTGGGTCGTCGTTGGTGGTGTGGCCGCTTTCGGGGCGGAGCGAGGAGGCGTTGCGGGCGCAGGCGGAGCGGTTGGGGGGTTATCTGGCTGGTCGTCCGGGTGTGGATGCGGTGGCGGTGGCTCATGGTCTGGCCAGGGGGCGGACGCATTTCGCGCACCGGGCCGTGATCGTGGGTCCGGAATCCGGTGGTGTGGAGCAGGCTTTGGGGGCTGTTGCCGGGGGGCTTTCTCATCCGGGTGTGGTGTGTGGGTTGTCTGCGCGGGGTGTGGGGAGGACGGTGTTTGTTTTTCCTGGTCAGGGGTCGCAGCAGCCGGGTATGGGGTTGGGGTTGTATGAGGCGTTCGGTGTGTTTCGCCGGGCGTTGGATGAGTGTGATGAGGCGTTGCGCCCGTATACCGGTTGGTCGGTGGTGGGGGTGTTGCGGGGGGATGTGGGTGCCCCGGCTTTGGTGGGTGCTGATGTGGTGCAGCCGGTGTTGTTCGGGGTGATGGTGGCGCTGGCGCGGTTGTGGCGTTCGTGGGGGATTGTTCCTGACGC
>NZ_JBICTU010000020.1:0-193003 GCF_043197795.1 Sphaerisporangium sp. NPDC049003 | reverse complement strand
GCCACCACGTCTACAGCCACCGACGCACCCTCAATCTGTTCAAGATGGAAGTGAGGGAATCAAGCTGACCAAATCACAAACTCGCCGGGGCCCTGCGCTTCTGCTGAGGGCCCCTCCCGCTCTCCGTTTCGACCGCCGTCCAAGTAGGGCGCAAGTCGCACCCAAGATCGTTTGAGGACACTTCTCTGGGAGGTCCCCTGGGGGAGAAACCATGTTGGCCGGTGACCGGACACGACCGCGCGGGAATCTGCGGCTTCGCACGTTCACGCTGTTCCGGCCCAACTTTCCCCCCCCTCGGGCAAGGAAGTCAAGGAGAAAGTCATGAGAACACGCGGAATCACCGGTGCGGCGGTCGCCGCCGCCCTGGCCGGTGGGCTCCTTGTCCCGGCCCTCCCGGCCTCGGCCGCCGACCAGCCACCGGCGACCACCATCAGGATCAGCAAGAGCCTCGCGCCACAGACCAGCACCAACCTGTTCCTCAAGTGCCCCGACACCCACCCGTGGTACACGACCTCCGTGTTAACCGGCAAATACACCTGGTCGGGAACCCCGCCCTACCCGCTGAAGGAACACCGGCAGCAGTTGTCCGTCTTCTTCAAGAACGAATCCCGCTCGAAGGACATGCCGGCTGAGATAAAGCTGGAGTGTACTTCGGTCAGGCCGTTCTAGGGCTTACCGCAGTCGTCTTCGCAGGCCCAGGAAATCGTTTCACCTCATATCGCTCCGCAGCTGAATCCAACGATGCCGGGCAGCCGGTTGACCACGGAATCCGCTAAGGCGTGAAGAGTCACTTCAGTTCTGTGCCACTTCAGAAGTGGCGTCGGCAGGAAATCGTGTGGAGTCGCATTTTCGCCTGAATGCGACAAGAAAGTGGAGGTCTCCGTGTCAGGGAATACGGAACTTACTGATCAAGACTCTTCGGCGCGGCATTCCGAGACGAGGTCGGCTTCCCTACCCGATACGCCCGCCGCTCCTGCCGCCTTTTCTGTCGTCCCTGGGCCTGCACGGGGCCTGTCCGTGCTGGAGCCGCGCACGGTACTGACGGCTTCCGAGCTCTACTCGCGCATCTGCGTGAGAGATCCCTACTTCGCTCTACAGGACGTCACGGTCACGGGGCATGGCGAGGTGGCGGCCAGGGTGCCGGTGCAACAGGACCCGGACATGGAGGCCAGCCCCATCGCCATCGCCGAAGCAGGCCGCCACCTGGCGATTCTTGGCTCATGCGCCGCAGCCGTGGTGGCGCCTCGGGAGGGCCGGCACTTCTACCTGGCAACGGGCGCCCGCGGGAAGTGGCTGAACCCGGAGCCGCAGGCGCGCGCCTCGGAGTTGCGGGGCTCGGCGCGTGCGGAGCACACCAGCGAGCGCACCGCCAGAGCGCACACGCTGCTGTACTCACCCGACGGCACTCCGCTGATGCGCTTGGATGTGGACTACGACGTGCTGCCGGCCGCCACCTTCACGCGCCTGTTCGCCAAGGCGCGTGTGGACATGCGTCGCGAGCCGCGCCTCGACGACGGAGTCCAGCGCTCGCCCGAGGAGTGGGCCGAGGTGCGGCAGAACCCGTACGGCGAGCCCCTGGCACTGCGTGACTGGTACCCGGACGGCGAGTGCCTCAGTGCCACATTGGGCCCGGTGACAGCGGACATGTGCAAGGGCCACTTCGCCTTGCACCCGGCGATGCCGGTGGCCGTTGTCGCCGGTGGCATGACGCGAGTGGCCGCCACACTGCTGCGCCGGCTGGAGGGCGCGCCATCGGCCCGCTGCGTGACGAAGGGCGTGCGCTTGGTAGCGCATAGCCTCGCCTACGCGGGGCAAACGGTGAGGTTCAAAGCGCACCGCCGTACACGCGAGGGCGCTGACCATGACTTCCGCTGCTGGGCCGAGGTGGACGAGCGCGTGGTGGCGGAGCTCGACATCACCTTCACCCGTGTGAACTGAGGCCCCTCAGTCCTGGGCGATCATCGACCAGTCCGGCTTTGTCGAAATCGCTCCCCCGCGTTGAACCGCCGCAGCGGTCCGGATCGGACCGCGCTCACCCAAGGGCAGATGAGGATCGATCAAGGATCATTCCTCGTCTCCTCGTCAGTGAGGTCCCAACGCGAGCCGTAAGCGTCGCGGCCCCGGGGTTCGAGACGGCCTGCGGGCCGGTCTCCCCCGGGGTCGTGACACCAACGTTAAGGGGGCGGGTTGCGCAGGCCGTCCACCGCCGACCCGGCTGCCCTTCCCCTGGACGAATGGCGCGGGCCGACCGCACTTCGCGAGGGGTCCGGCCGCACTTCGCGAGGGGTGAGGACGCGGGAGCTCAGGCGGTGTGGCCCGCGCGCAGGAGGCCGTACGTGACCGCCTGCTCCAGGGCCTGCCAGGAGGCCTCGATGATGTTCTCGTCGACGCCGACGGTGGCCCACTCTCCCCGGGAGTCGCTGGAGGTGACCAGGACCCGGGTGACGGCGTCGGTGCCGTGGGTGCCCTCAAGTATGCGGACCTTGAAGTCGATCAGCTCGACCTCGGCCAGCTCGGGGTAGAGCTTCTCCAGCCCGAGGCGGACGGCGCGGTCGAGGGCGTTGACGGGGCCGTTGCCCTCGCCGGTGGCGACGATGCGCTCGCCCTTGGCGTGCAGCTTGACCGTCGCCTCGCTGACGACGTCGCCGCCGGGCCGCCGCTCGACGATGACCCGCCAGGACTCGACGGTGAAGTGGCGCTTGCGCTCCCCCCTTACCGTGTCGCGGAGCAGCAGCTCGAAGGACGCGTCGGCGGCCTCGAAGGTGTGGCCCTTGGACTCCAGGTCCTTCACCCGGTCGACCAGCTCGCGGGACTGGCCGGAGGTCAGCTCGTACCCGAGCTCCTTGCCCTTCAGCTCCACGGACGCGCGGCCGGCCATGTCGGAGACGAGCATGCGCATGTCGTTGCCGACCTGGGCCGGGTCGATGTGCTGGTAGAGGTTCGGGTCGACCTTGATCGCGCTGGCGTGCAGGCCGGCCTTGTGCGCGAAGGCGGAGACGCCGACGTACGGCTGGTGGGAGTTCGGCGTGACGTTGGTGACCTCGGTGATCGCGTGCGCGATGCGGGTCATCTCGGCCAGCGACTCCATGGGCACCAGGTCGAAGCCCCGCTTGAGCTGGAGGTTGGCGACGACGGTGAATATGTTGGCGTTGCCGGAGCGCTCGCCGTACCCGTTGGCGCAGCCCTGCACGTGGGTGGCGCCGGCCTTGACCGCGGCAAGGGAGTTGGCGACGGCGCAGCCGGTGTCGTCGTGGCAGTGGATGCCGACGCGGGCGCCGGTGGCGACCGCCTCGTGCACGACGTCGGCCAGCTCGTCAGGGAGCATGCCGCCGTTGGTGTCGCACAGGGCGACGACGGCCGCCCCGGCCTCGGCGGCGGTGCGCAGGACCTCCAGCGCGTAGGCTGGATTGGACTTGTAGCCGTCGAAGAAGTGCTCGGCGTCGAGGAAGACCCGCTGTCCCTCCGCACGAAGGTGAGAAACCGTGTCGCGGATCATCGCGAGGTTCTCCTGGAGAGTCGTACGGAGGGCCAGCTCCACGTGCCGGTCGTGACTCTTGGCGACAAGGGTCACGACCGGCGCGCCGGATTCGCGCAGGGCGGCCACCAACGGGTCGTCGGCTGCCTTCACTCCGGCTCGGCGGGTCGCGCCGAACGCGGCGAGCTGCGCGTGCTTCAGGTCGAGCTCTGTTTGAGCCCGCCGGAAGAATTCGGTGTCCTTGGGGTTGGCGCCGGGCCAGCCGCCCTCGATGAAGCCCACGCCCAGGCCGTCCAGGTGGCGTGCGACGGCGAGCTTGTCGGCGACGGTGAGGGAGAGCCCCTCTTGTTGCGCGCCGTCGCGCAGCGTCGTGTCGTACACGTGGAAGCGGTCGTCGGCCATGGTTTCGTCTCCTTCGAGGGGGTGCTTTTCGTTCGCCGCGCGCGGTTTCCGCCTAAGGCCGGAACCTGGCCCAAACAAAAAGACCCCTCACGGACGTGAGAGGTCTGCGCGCTGGCGGTGTCCCTTTTCAGCCAGCGCGCCTGCTGATAATGAGCAGACCGTAGAACATGGTGCTACGAAGTGTGCCACACCTCTTCACCATGTGGCACATCGGTCTCACCATCCGGGACGTACGGGGCTGATGTCTTGAACCGGCCGCGCCCGCGCGGTTCGCCGTCCCGGGGCCTCCGGAGGGCGGAGAATAGCCCGCATGAAGGCTTTCTCATTCATCAACGCCGACGTCGCCGAGTACATCGTCGGACACACGACCCCGCCCGACGACGTCCTCAAGGAGCTGGCCGAGGAGACCCTCACGGCCACGGGGGACAGCGCCAGGATGCAGATATCCCCCGAGCAGGGCACCTTCCTGACGATGATCACCCAGATCAGCGGGGCCCGCAACGTCGTGGAGATCGGCACGTTCACCGGATACTCCTCGATCTGCATCGCCCGGGGCCTGGGTGGCGACGGCAGGCTGACCTGTTTCGACGTGAGCGACGAGTGGACCTCGATCGCCCAGAAGTACTGGGAGAAGGCGGGCGTCTCCGGCCTCATCGAGCTCCGGCTCGGCCCCGCGGCCGAGACGCTCCAGCGGTTCCCGGTACGGCCCGAGGTGGACCTGGCGTTCATCGACGCGGACAAGGCCGGCTACCCGGTCTACTACGAGACGATCATGACCCGGCTGGCCCCCGGCGGGATCATCCTCATGGACAACACGCTGCGCCACGGAAGCGTGGCCGACTACACCGACGGCGAGGCCGCGACGATGCGCGACTTCAACGACCTGGTCATGAGGGACACCCGCGTGACCAGCACCCTCCTCCCCATCGCCGACGGCCTGACCTTCATCCGCAAACATTGACGAATTCCGGGCGGACCGTAACCCGAGCGATCGGCGTGAACGACGAATCGGCGTTGACGGGCGGTCGGCGTTGACGGGCGGTCGGCGTTGACGGGCACGGTGAGCCCGGCCGGGGACCGGCCGGGCTCTCACGTGCCGCGCTCTCGCGTGACGAGGTCAGCAGATCTTGCGGACCCAGTCGTGGGGGTCGGGGCGGGTGCCGTACTGGATGCCCATGAGCTCGTCGCGAAGCCGCAACGTGAGCGCGCCCGGGGTGCCGTCGCCGATCGTCCAGCCGCCCTCGACGCCCTTGACGGACCCGACAGGGGTGATCACCGCGGCCGTACCGCAGGCGAAGACCTCCGTCAGCTCGCCCGACTCGCACCCCGCCCGCCACTCCTCGATGGAGATCTTGCGCTCCTCGGCGGCGAGGCCGAGGTCGGCGGCCAGGGTGAGCAGGGAGTCGCGGGTGACGCCGGGAAGCAGGGTGCCGGTCAGGTCGGGGGTGACCAGGCGGTCGCCGAAGACGAAGAACAGGTTCATCCCGCCCATCTCCTCGACGTAGCGGTGCTCGAACGCGTCCAGCCACACGACCTGGTCACAGCCCTGCGCCACGGCCTGCCGCTGCGCGACGAAGGCCGCCGCGTAGTTGCCGCCGCACTTGGCGAAGCCGGTGCCACCGGGCGCGGCGCGCGTGTAGTCCTGGGAGAGCCACACGGAGACCGGCTTGACGCCACCCGAGAAGTACGCGGCGGCGGGTGAGGCGATCACCATGTACTTGAAGGTCCTGGACGGGTAGTTCACGCCCAGCGCCGGCTGCGTCGCGATCATGAAAGGACGCAGGTAGAGGCTGTGGCCCTCTGTGGTCGGCACCCAGTCGCGGTCGGTCTGGACGAGGAGCTCCAGCGACTCGACGAACGTCTCCTCGGGCAGCTCGGGCATCGCCATGCGGAGGGCCGACCTGTTGAAGCGGGCCGCGTTGGCGAACGGCCGGAAGCTCGCGATCGAGCCGCCCGCCTGCCGGTAGGCCTTGAGTCCTTCGAAGAGCTCCTGCGCGTAGTGGAAGACCGAGGTGGCCGGGTCGAGCGTCAGCGGACCGTACGGCATGAGGCGGGCGTCGTGCCAGCCCTGACCCTCCGTCCAGTCGATCGAGACCATGTGATCGGTGAACGTCTGCCCGAACCCCGGATCCGCCAGTACCTGCTCACGCTCGGCCGGAGTGCGAGCGGCGTCGGAGAGCTGCACGTCGAAGCTGAGCTGTTGAGCGGTGGTCATGTCGAAGATCCTTCTCTTCTCTGTTGGTCTCGCCTGCATCCATTCTGCGACGGACCAGGTAACGGGAAACTACTGCATCAACTGGACATACGGGAGTGTGTCGTCGAGGGCGTCTGCGTCACTTGGGTCCTGGACACGAAAAAGCGCATGGCGGCCCGTACGGGGCCACCATGCGCTTGGTCGGCGTCGGGTAGCCCCTCAGCCGGCTACTCGTGCGGTGATGTCGTCGCCGATCTCCCTGGTGGTGCGGGGCACCCAGGCCACCTGGCGCTCGACGAGGTCGTCGGCGACGGCCTGCTCCACCCGGGCCGCGTCGGCGGCGAAACCGAGATGCTCGAGGAGCATGGCCACCGAGAGGATCGTGGCGGTCGGGTCGGCCTTGCCCTGGCCGGCGATGTCAGGGGCGCTGCCGTGCACGGGCTCGAACATGCTGGGCGTCCAGGAGGCGGACCCCGGAGGCGCCGGGTTGACGTTGCCGCTGGCGGCCAGGCCGATGCCGCCCGCGATGGCCGCGCCGAGGTCGGTCAGGATGTCGCCGAAGAGGTTGTCGGTGACGATCACGTCGAACCGCTGCGGCTGGCTGACGAAGAACATCGAGGCCGCGTCGACGTGGCAGTAGTCGGTGGTGACCTCGGGGTACTCGGCGGAGACCCGCTCGACGACGCGCGACCACAGATCGCCCGCGTAGGTGAGCACGTTGGTCTTGTGGACCAGCGTGAGCTTCTTACGGGGCCTCACCATCGCCTTCTCGAAGGCGTAGCGCACCACGCGCTCGACGCCGAAGGCGGTGTTGAGGCTCTCTTGGGTGGCGATCTCCTGCGCGGTGCCCCTGCGCATGACGCCGCCGGCCCCGGCGTACGGCCCCTCGGTGCCCTCGCGGACGACGATCATGTCGATGTCCTCGGGCCGGGACTTGGCGAGAGGGGTCTCCACGCTGGGGAAGAGCTTGATCGGCCGCAGGTTGACGTAGTGGTCGAGCTCGAAGCGCAGCCTGAGCAGCAGATCACGCTCAAGGACACCGGGCGGGACGCTCGGATCGCCGACCGCGCCCAGCAGGATCGCGTCGAACACGCGCAGCTCGGCGAGGGTCTCGTCGGGAAGGGTCTCGCCGGTGGCGTGGTAGCGTGCGGCGCCCAGGTCGTAGGTGGTGGTCTCCACCTTCAGGCCGACCGCGTCGAGGACCTTCAGGCCCTCGGCGACCACTTCACTGCCGATGCCGTCACCCGGGATGACCGCCAGACGGATGTTTTGAGAATCCCGCATGCTCGTACCCTACCGTTCCGTCTCGGAACTCGAACACATGGTCTCACATACCGGACAGGCGTCGTGGAGCCCTACCCCGGCGGAACCTGGGCCACGGCGCGCTCGAAGACCAGGTCGCGGGCCGTCGTGAGGCCCACCGCCAGCGCACCGAGCAGCACCGCCTCGGTGCCGAGCGTGGAGGCCTTGATCATCGGCACGCGCAGCGCCACGAGGTCGCGCAGGCATTCGGTGACCGGGCCGATCAGCAGGTCGCCCGCCTGGACGCCGATGCCCCCGCCCAGCACCACCAGCTCAGGGTCGAGCACGGCGATGACCCCCGCCAGGGCGTGGGCGATGTGGTCGGCCTCGGTGGCGACGACCTGACCCGCGAGGGGGTCGCCGGCGCGGGCGGCGTCGAAGACGTCCTTGGCGCTGGTCACGCCGGTCATGCCGAGCCGGGAGGCGAGCGCCACGACCCCGTCGGCCGAGGCCACGGACTCCAGCATGCCCCGCCCCCGGTTGACCAGCGGGTCGCCCTCTCCCACCGGGAGGTAGGAGATCTCCCCGGCCGCCCCCTGGGCGCCCCGGTAGAGCTTGCCGTCGATGACGACGCCCATGCCGATGCCGGTGCCGATCCAGACGAGGGCGAAGTGGTCGACGCCCTGGCCGAGGCCGTAGGCGCCCTCCCCCACGGCGGCGAGGTCGACGTCGTTCTCGACGACGTACGGCGCGTCGGCGGCCACACCCCCGAGCAGCTCGACCGCCCCCGGCCGCTCCCAGCCGGGGAGGTTCGGGGCGAGCTGGAGGGAGCTGGTCTCCTTGTCGTGGATGCCGGGCGTGCCGAAGACCGTCAGCGTGATGTCCGCGACGGCCGCCCCGGCCTCGTCGGCCAGCTCGCGGGTCAGCTCCCCGAGCCTGGCCACCAGCTCGGCGGGCGTCTCGCCGCCCTTGCGGTGCTCGTCCCTGCGGGCGGCGATGTCACCGACGAGGTCGGCCAGGGCCAGCCGGACGAACTCCCTGCCCACGTCGACGGCCAGCACCCAGCCCGCCTGCGGCCGGATCTCGTACAGCAGCGCCGCGCGCCCGGCGTTGCCGGTGCGCAGGCCGATCGCGCGCACGAGGCCCGCGCGTTCGAGATCGGCGAGGGCCATGGAGATGGTCGGCTTGGACAGCCCCGTGGCCCGCGCGAGCTCGGGCCGCGAGACCTTCCCCAGTTTGAAGATCTCCCCGAAGACCGCGCGCTCGTTCATGACTCGCAGCACCGCCGTCGTGCTCGCCGTACCGCCGATACCCACCACGCCCCCAAGACTGGCACACGCTTTACCTCGGCAAGGTCCCGGACGAAGTTTGTTAGAGACCTTGCCAAATTTCTATGCGCAGTTCAGCATGCTGCCAAGCACCTGAAGTACCTCCGAACACCCTGAGAGGCAGTCATGCGGGCGAAATGGTTCGCGATTCCGTTTGCGATAGCCGTACTGGCCACCGGTTGCGGTGGTTCCACCGACAAGGCGACCACGGGCGGGACGGGCGGCGGAGGCGACAAGGCTCCGACGATCGCGCTCTTCCTGCCCGAGTCCAAGACCACGCGGTACGAGGCCTTCGACAAGCCCCTGTTCGAGGCCAAGGTCAGCGCGCTCTGCGCCGACTGCAAGCTGCTCTACTCCAACGCCGACCAGGACGCCGCCAAACAGCAGCAGCAGGTGGAGGCCGCCCTCACCCAGGGCGCCGACGTGCTCGTGCTCGACGCCGTGGACGCCGCCGCGGTGGCGCCCCTGGTGAACCAGGCCAAGCAGAAGAAGGTCCCGGTCATCGCCTACGACCGGCTGATCTCCGGCATCGGCTACGACTACTACGTCTCGTTCAACAACGTGCGGGTCGGCGAGATGCAGGGCCAGGCCCTGCTGGACGCGCTGGACAAGAACGGCACGACGGACAAGGGCCAGATCGTCATGATCAACGGCGCGACCACCGACCCCAGCTCCGCGGACTACAAGAAGGGCGCCCACAACGTCCTCGACGGCAAGGTCAAGGTCGGGCGCGAGTTCGACACCCCCGACTGGAGCCCCGACAAGGCACAGCAGGAGATGGAGCAGTCCATCACCGCACTCGGCCGCGACAAGATCGTCGGAGTGCTGTCGGCCAACGACGGCATGGCGGGCGGCGCCATCGCGGCCATGAAGCGCGCGGGGTACGACCCGACGCTCCCCATCACCGGCCAGGACGCCGAGCTGGCGGCGGTCCAGCGCATCCTCACCGGCGAGCAGTACATGACCATCTACCTGGACATCAGGAGCGAGGCGGAGAAGTCGGCCGAGCTGGCCGTGGCGGTCGGCAGGGGCCAGAAGCCCTCGGCCACGACCACGGTGAACAACGGCACCGCGGACATCCCCTCCTTCCTCCTCGACCCGATCGCGGTCACCGCGGACAAGGTCAAGGACACCATCGTGAAGGACGGCTTCTACAAGGCCGCCGACATCTGCAAGGGCGAGACCGCCGCCGCGTGCGCCAAGGCGGGCATCAGCTAGATGATCCGCGCGAAGGACATCTCCAAGCGGTACGGCGCGGTCCAGGCCCTCGAAGGGGTGGACCTGGACCTGCCACCGGGCGAGGTGGTGGCCCTGGTCGGCGACAACGGCGCGGGCAAGTCCACACTCGTCAAGGCCATCTCCGGCGTCCTGTCACCGGACACCGGGGAGATCACCATGGACGACCGGCCCGTGCGCATCGGCAACCCCCACGACGCGCAGGCCCTCGGCATCTCCACGGTCTACCAGGACCTCGCCCTCTGCGAGAACCTCGACGTGGTGGCCAACCTGTTCCTCGGGTCCGAGCGCCGGCGCTGGTCGGTGCTCAGCCACATCCGCATGGAACGGGCGACCCGTGACCTGCTCACCCAGCTCGACGTGCGGATCCGGGACATCCGGGTGCCGGTCGCCATGCTCTCGGGCGGCCAGCGGCAGTCCGTCGCGATCGCCCGCGCCCTGATCGGCGAGCCCCGGCTCGTCATCCTCGACGAGCCCACCGCCGCCCTCGGCGTCGAGCAGACCGCCCAGGTCCTGGACCTGATCCGCAGGCTGCGCGACCGGGGGCTCGCGGTCCTGCTCATCTCCCACAACCTCGCCGATGTACGGGCCGTCAGCGACCGCGTCGTGGTGCTGCGCCTCGGGCGCAACGCCGGCGAGTTCCGTACGGCGGACGCCTCACAGGAGTCCATCGTGGCCGCCATCACCGGAGCCGCCGCATGAGCGCGACGACCATGAACCCGCCGCGCAAGCCGTTCAGCCCGAGGCAGGCCATCGAGCGCGCCCGGCGGGGCGACCTCGGGGCGTGGCCCGTCGTCGGCGGGCTGATCGCGATCGCCGTCGTCTTCGGCTCGCTGAACGAGCACTTCCTGTCGCCGGAGAACCTGACCAACCTGGCCCTGCAGATGGCGGCCACCGGGACGATCTCGCTGGGCATCATCATGGTGCTGCTCCTCGGCGAGATCGACCTGTCCGCCGGATCGGTCAGCGGCCTGTGCGCCGTCGTGATGACCATCCTCAACGTGCGGCACGGCTGGAACCCGCTGCTGTCGATCGTGGTCGCCGTGGTCGCGGGGGCGGTGGTCGGCCTGTTGCACGGGTTCCTGTTCACCCGGATCCGGATGCCCTCATTCGTGGTGACGCTGGCCGGGCTGATCGGATGGCAGGGGCTGTTGCTGTACCTCCTGGGCGAGGGCGGCACCATCAACCTGCCCTTCGACGGATTTATCGCGAAATTGAGTGACACGTGGCTACCGCCGTGGCTCGCCTGGACGCTCGCCGTCGTGCTGGCAGGCGCCTACGCAGGGTCCCTGCTGCTGAGCCGGTGCCTCCGCCTGGCCGCGGACCTGCCGGTGAGCCCTGCCTACTGGACGGCCGTACGGGTCGGCGGCCTCGCGTTCGTGCTCGCGGGGGCCGTGCTCGTCCTCCAGGCCGACCGGGGCGTACCGTTGCTGCTGGTCATCTTCGGCACGCTCGTCGTGGTGCTCGACCTGGTGCTGCGCCACACCGCCTTCGGGCGCTGGATGTACGCCGTGGGCGGCAACGCCGAGGCGGCGCGACGCGCGGGCATCAACGTGACCCGTATCCGCCTGCTCGCCTTCGTGCTGTCGGCGAGCCTCGCGGCGTTCGGCGGCATCCTGGCGGCCAGCCGCCTGTCGGCCGTGAACCAGAGCTCCGGCGGCAGCGACATCCTGCTCATGGCCATCGCGGCGGCGGTCATCGGCGGCACGTCCCTGTTCGGCGGCCGGGGACGGACGTACGCGGCGCTGCTCGGCATCCTGGTGATCCAGTCGATCACCAACGGCATGCTGCTGCTGAACGTGGACTCCTCGGTGCGCTACATGGTCACCGCGGGCGTCCTCGCCCTCGCCGTGGCGATCGACTCGCTCGCCCGCCGTGGAAACGCCCAGTGAGCGGGCCGTTCGTCCTGGGCATCGACTTCGGCGGCACCAAGGTCGCCCTCGCCACCGCCTCGGCGGACAGCGTCGACCGGCCGCTGCGCAAGGTACGGCTGCCGACCCTGGGCGGCGAGGGCGCCAGGCAGGTGCTGCGACGGTCCCTCGACGCCGCCCGCGATCTGGCGGACGGGCCAGGAACGCTCCAGGCGGTCGGGGTGTCCACGTTCGGCGTGGTCAGGGGTGAGACGGTCCGGCTCGCGCCGACGGTGCCCGGCTGGGAGGGCCTGGAGCTCCCCCGGCTGCTGCGCGAGGAGTTCGGGGACACCCCGGTCGCGATCGACAACGACGTCAACGCCGCTGCCGCCGCCGAGCTGCGCTGGGGCGCGCTCCGCGGCGTCCGTACGGGCCTTTACCTGAACCTCGGCACGGGCCTGGCGGCGGCGCTGGTGGTCAGCGGGGAGGTCGTACCCGGGGCGCACGGCGCGGCGGGCGAGATCGGGTACCTGCTCAGCGGGCCCGGCGACCCCGCCTTCGCCGAGGGCCACGCCCCCCTGGAGGAGGTCGTCTCCGGGCACGCGCTCGCGCGGCGGGGATCGGCCCTGCTGGGCCGTACGGTGAGCGCCGCCTCGCTCTTCGAGGTCGCCGGAGACCCCGCCGTACGGGCTCTGCTGGACGGCGCGGTGGAGGCGCTCGCCATGGCGGTCGCCAACGTGTGCGTCGTGCTCGACCCGGAGCGCGTGGTCATCGGCGGAGGGCTGATGGGAGCGTCGAGCCAGATCATGCCCCGGCTCACGGCCGAGATCCGGCGGGCGGTGCCGTTCCCGCCCGAGATCTCGGCGGCCAGGTTCGTCGACGACGCCCCTCTGTACGGCGCGCTGGCGCTCGCCCTGACGGCGAAGGGGTGACAGGAGTCCCCGGGGGAGGGGGACGGCCGGCCGATCGGATCGCAAGGACCGGCCGGAGAGGGCTTCGGGGGAGCCGTCCGCTAGCGGACCGGCACGCCGCCGTTGTCGCGCCGGTCGAGCGCGGTCTGCACGGGGTCGGGCGCCTCGTCCTCGGGACGGTGCTCTTCCGGACGGTTCCAGGGATACATGTCATACATGGCAAGGTCTCGCTCACTGGAGAGCGTGCGCACGGCGCACGCGATGGGGACGGGAAGGCGGACTCCGGTCACGAATGCGGACCGGACTCCTGTCCCTGATCCGGATCGCGGATCGGAACTGGTCTCACAGCCGACATGCGCCACACACCGCGGCGGGTCGCCGGCCTGCCCTGATCAGGCCCCGCCGCGGCAGGTAATGAGTACGGATACCTGGCGCGTCATCGCCCACCACGTTACCTGCCAGTAGGCCAGGTGTCTCGTAGGACGACCTAGTATCTCACTGTGTGAGACGACGAAGGCCCACCACCCGGTGGGTGATGGGCCTTCTCGTGGGCGCCCCGTCCAGCCCGTGAGACCGTACGGCTCGACCGGCGGGACGGAACGCGGTGCTCAGTCGGCGAGGTCGACCGTGCGCCCGCCCTCGGCGCCGATCTCCTGCACGATCTGGTCGGCGACGTCGGCGGAGATGGCGGAGTCGACGGTCAGCGCGATGAGGGCCCTGCCGCCCTTGGCGTCCCGGGCGACCTGCATCGAGGCGATGTTGACCTGACGCTCGCCAAGGATCTTGCCGACGATGCCCACGATGCCCGGCCGGTCGGCGTAGGTGAAGAACGCCAGGTGGTCGGTGGGCTCGATCTCCATCTGGAAGCCGTTGATCTCCACGATCTTGGTGACCTGGCGCGGGCCGGAGAGCGTGCCCGACACCGAGACCGTGCGGCCGTCGGCCAGCACACCCCTGACGGTGACGACGTTGCGCCAGTCGGGGCTCTCGTCGCTGGTGACCAGCTCCACCGTGACGCCGCGGTCCTTGGCGAGCAGCGGGGCGTTGACGTAGGTCACGGCGTCCTCGACGACGTCGGTGAAGACGCCCTTGAGGGCGGCGAGCTCCAGCACGCGCACGTCGTGGGCCGCGATCTCGCCGCGGATCTCGACGTCGAGCCGGGTGGCCACCTCACCGGCGAGGGCGGTGAACACGCGGCCGAGCTTCTCGGCCAGCGGGAGGCCGGGCTTGACGTCCTCGGCGACGGCGCCGCCCTGGACGTTGACGGCGTCCGGCACGAACTCGCCGGCGAGGGCGAGCTTGACGCTGCGCGCCACCTGCGTGCCGGCCTTCTCCTGGGCCTCGTGGGTGGAGGCGCCCAGGTGCGGGGTCACCACGACGCTGTCGAGCTCGAACAGCGGGCTGTCGGTGCAGGGCTCCTTGGAGAACACGTCGATGCCGGCGCCGGCGACCCTGCCCTCCTTGAGTGCGGAGTAGAGCGCGTTCTCGTCGACGATGCCGCCGCGGGCGACGTTGATGATGCGCACCGACGGCTTCACGGTGTGCAGCTCGCGCTCGCCGATGAGCCCGACGGTCTCCTTGGACTTCGGCAGGTGCACGGTGATGAAGTCGGCCTGCATGAGCAGCTCCTCCAGCGACACCAGGCGCACGCCCATCTGGGCGGCCCTCGCCGGCTGGAGGTAGGGGTCGTACGCGATCAGCTCGACGCCGAAGGGGGCGAGGCGCTGCGCGACGAGCTGGCCGATGCGGCCGAGGCCGAGGATGCCGATGACCTTCTCGTCGAGCTCGACACCGGTGTACTTCGAGCGCTTCCACTCGCCGGCCTTGAGCGCGCTGTGGCCCTGCGCGACGTTGCGGGCACTGGCGAGGATCAGGGCGACGGTGTGCTCCGCGGCGCTGGTGATGTTGGAGGTCGGCGCGTTGACGACCATGACACCGGCCTTGGTGGCGGCCTCGACGTCGACGTTGTCCAGGCCGACCCCGGCCCGGGCGACGACGCGCAGGCGAGGCGCGTGGGACAGCGCCTCAGCGTCCACCTGGGTGGCGCTGCGCACGATGAGCGCGTCCACCTCGGCGAGGGCGGGCAGGAGCTGCGATCGGTCGGCGCCGTCTGCGTGACGGACCTCGAAGTCGGCCCCGAGCACGGCGAGACCTGCTTCGGAGAGCTCCTCTGCGACCAGGACGACGGGCTTGTTCACTGGTGGGTCCTTTGGGAAGCGCGGATGCACGGACAAGGTTCGAGTCTATCCGCGCTTGTGAAACCTCTCACGAACGTCCCGGCATCCGAGACGGCGGCGCGTACCCATCTAAACTGGATCCACGCGCAAGCCGCCATCTTGGTATTGATCACAACATTTCTTGACGATTAGGCTGATAAGCTGTGTCCCACTACCTATCGTTTGTCGTATGAGCATCGGGAACCCCGCTCTCGGAGAACTGCTCGCGCAGCATGGCAGCCCCCACCGGCTACTGGCGGCCCTTGCCGAGTGGGGCATCCTGGTAGCCGTGCGGCCGGACCGCTCCGTCGTGCTCGGCACGACGCAGGCCGGCGACCGTGTGCTCCTCGGGTACACCGACCCGAACACCTACGCGCGGCACCGTGGAAACCACTCGCTGTCGGCCTGTGACGCCGACACCATCCTCGACATCCAGCGCGTCACGGGCGTGCGCGAGATCGTCATCGACGCCGCGGGACCCGCGGCGGCGGCCGTCCCCATCGAGGACCTCCAGCGCTACCTCGCCGCCACCCGCAGCGGCCGGCACGCGCCGGCCCTGTCCAGCGCGTCACCCACGGCGTACGCCACGGGCGCGATGGCGACGGTCTCGCGGCACACGACGATGTCCAGCTCGCCCGTCCTGGAGCGGAAAGAGACGCTCAACTCGCCGGTGCCGCAGAGCCCCCCGGACGCGCCCGCGCGGCCGTGGATCCCCGCCCCGAGGCCCCACCTGTCGGGCCCGATGCAACAGGTCGACCCGGGGTACAAGCGGTGCGTCCACCCGATCCTGCCCGCGCTGCGCGTGGCGATCTCCGAGTTGCTCCGTGACTTCCCCCTGGTCCACCACGTGTGGATCTCCGAGGCCCGGACCGTCTCCGGATCGTCGGGGATCATGCTCCACGTCAAGGTGCACATGCGGGCGGCCGAGGACATCGTCAGGGACCTGCACCGCATGGTCCGCGCGCGGCTGCCGCAGCTGGCCGCCAGCGAGGCGCCCGTGCTCATGGCCCGCGTCGCCGACGCCAACACCGAGCGCCGCATGATCGAGCTCGGCGCCCACGTCGTCTGCGCCGACGTCTCCGACTGCTGACCGGCCACCGGTCCCGGCGTCACCGGGGTCCGGCCGGCCACCGCCGTCCACGGCCACCGGCCGTCACCGCCGCCGCTGTGGACTACACCTGGGCTGGAATGCCCGTGATCGGGCGGAACGCCGGTGATTGGGGCTGGCGAGCCAACGCCGGGTGGGCTGTAATTACGCAATGATCCCTTCGGCGGCGGCATCCCGGCCCCAGGCCGTCTCGCGAGGCGTGCGGCTCGGCTACGGTGTGGGCTCGTTCTGCACCGCGACATTCAGCGCCATCCCGGGCCTGCTGCTGTTGTTCTACCTGACCAACATCCTCGCGGTGCCCGCCTGGCTGGCCGGCGTGGTGGTCTTCGCGCCCAAGGCCTGGGATCTGGTGATCAACCCGCTGGTGGGCCAGTGGTCCGACCGCACGGTCTCGCGCTGGGGCCCCCGCCGGCCCTGGCTGCTCGCCGGGGCGATCATCCTTCCGATCGCCTTCGCGCTCACGTTCATGGGCCCACCCCTGACCGGGACTCCGGCCGCCCTCTTCGTCGGCCTGTTCTTCCTCATCGCCGCGACCGGGTACGCGCTGTACGAGGTGCCGTACAAGGCGATGCCCGCCGAGATGACGCACGACTACCACGAACGCACCTCGCTGCTGCAGTGGCGCATGATCTTCATCGCGCTCGCGGTGGCGCTGAGCGGCATCATCGCCCCCGCCATCGCGGCGCACTCCCTCGACGGCTACCGCATGATGGGGGTCATCTTCGCGGCCGTGCTGCTCGTGTCCATGCTCGCGTCCTTCTTCGGTACGGCCCGCGCGCCGCTGACGGGCAGCGCCGAGCCGGAGGCGACCCTCCGGGCGCAGCTCGCGGCGGCGAAGGCCAGCCGGCCGTTCCTCTGGCTGCTCGGCCTGTCGAGCGCGCAGACGCTGGCCGCGGGCGTGATGCTCGCGAGCGCGCCCTATTTCGCCTCGTACACGCTGGACGACCCCTCGGCCACCAGCACCCTCTTCGCGGCGCTGGTCGGCCCCATGCTGATCACGATGCCCCTGTGGGTGTGGCTCGCCCGCAAGATGGACAAGCGGGGCGCGATGATCCTCGCGGGGGCGCTCTTCATGGCCGGGGCGCTGCTCGCGGCGCTCACCCCGGTCTTCGGCTCGCTCTACGCCCATCTGGCGACGTTGGTCATCGGCGTGGGGTACGCCGGTCTCCAGCTTCTTCAGTTCTCCATGCTGGCCGACGTGATCGCCCACGACTCCACGACGAGCGGGAAGCGCAGAGGTGGCGTCTTCACCGGGCTGTGGACGGCCGTCGAAAGCGCGGTGACCGCTCTCGGAGCCCTGGTGGTCGGCGGGGTGCTGGGGGCCGGAGGCTTCATCTCCTCCGATCCCGAGCACCCCGTCACCCAGCCCGGCAGCGCCCTGACCGCCATCGTCCTCACCCAGGCCGTCATCCCCGCCGTGATCATCCTCACCGGCATCCTGATGACCCTCAAATACCACCTCACCGCCGCCCACCTCGACGAGGCGACCCCCGCCGTCCCCACCCCGGCCGAGTGACGACGCCTTTACCGGCCCAACGCGGAAAGATCAGGGATTCCTACTCCTGGGACGAATGCGCGGTGCGGGAGGGACGCGCCGGTGAGGACGGCGCGCCGGCCGGTGGCGGCGCGCTGGGGGAGGTCGCGGCCAGTACGGACTCGCAGTGGTCGAGCCACCGTTGTTCGGCTTCGGCTTGGAAGATCATGGAGTCGAGCACCAGGCGTTGCGCGGTCCCGGGCTCGGCGCGTTTGGCGCGTGTCAGGCTCTGCAGGGTGCGCATGGTGGCGCTGCGCTGGGCCTGGACGACCTGGCGGACCTCGACGCCAGGCGCGGTGACGGCCATGGCCAGTTTGATCACCAGTTCGTCGCGGGGCCGGTCGGCCTGGGCGATGGGGGTGCCGAACCATCGCGACAGCTCCGAGCGGCCCTCGTCGGTGATGGCGTACACCACCCGGCCCTGGTCATCCTGCTCGCCGGGCGCCACGAGGCCGTCGCGCTCCATGCGGGAGAGCGTCGTGTAGACCTGGCCGATGTTCAGCGGCCAGGTCGCCCCCGTGGACGCCTCGAACTCCACACGAAGCTGATAGCCGTAGCGCGGTCCCTGTGTCAGCAGGGCGAGAAGGCCATGGCGGATCGACATGAATACTCAGTATGCATACTCAGTATGCTCTCGACAACAGATCCCGCATATTCTGGACACCTTGCCGTTGCCAGCCTGATACTCGGGAGATGAGCTCGACGCACCCGCCTGTGCGCGCCTCCGACGGGGACCGTGATCGCGCGATCAGTGAGCTCCGCGATCATGCGCTCGAAGGACAGATCTCGCATGACACCTTTCTCGGACGGGTCGATCGAGCGCTGCGGGCCCGCAGCCGCGTCGAGCTGACCGACCTCGTCTCCGATCTCCCGCCGCACGGCAGGTGGCGCCGGAGGCTGACCGAAGCCGTTGCCTCGGTCTCCGACCTCACCACGCGCATCGAGAGCGCGTGGCGCCGCCCGCGCCTCCCCCGGCTCGCCCTGCCCGCCGAGAGCCGGCCGCGCTATGTGGTGGGCCGTGGCTCCGAGTGCGACCTGATCCTCACCGACCTCACGGTGTCACGCGTGCACGCCGAGCTGCGCCGCGACAGCGAGGAGTGGCTCCTCGTGGACCTCGGCTCGCTCAACGGCACGCGGCTGAACGGCTGGCGTCTGGTCGGACCGGCCCACGTCCGCGCGGGGGACGAGATCGCCTTCGGCGAGTGCGCGTTCCTGGTGTCCCTGCCGCAGTAGGCGGTTCCGGCCGGACAAGATACGAACATTTCCGTATTGCCGTCTGGTCAGAGGTTCTCGATGATCGCGGCATGATCCGGGCCATCTACCTCTGGAGGAACCCGTGCGGATGCCCCGACGACCGGCCGGACTGCTGACGGCAGTACTCCTCACCCTCACCGTGACCTGGGCGTCGGGGGCGAGCGTTCCCGCGAACGCCGCCGACCCCGCGCCCGGCGTCGCGGATCTCACCAAGGATCTCGACCAGCTCCTCGGTAACCCCTACCTCGCCGTGGCCCGTTCCGGCGTGGTCGTCAAGAGCGCCTCGACGGGCGAGACGCTGTACGAGCAGGACCCTGGGAAGGTGTTCCTCCCGGCCTCGAACACCAAGCTGCTGACCTCCACCGCAGCCGTGGACACCCTGGGCCTCGACTACCGCTTCACCACGAGCGTGCTGAGCTCGGGACGCCGCCTGGGCTCGACCCTGGCCGGTGACCTCTACCTCAGGGGGACCGGCGACCCGACCATGCTCGCCGCCGACTACGACGCGCTCGCCGCCGAGGTGGCCGGCTCCGGCGTCAGGATCGTCACCGGCAAGCTGGTCGCCGACGACACCTGGTTCGACGACGTGCGGCTCGGCACCGACTGGGCCTGGGACGACGAGCCGTACTACTACGCGGCCCAGATCTCCGCGCTGACCGCCTCCCCCGACACCGACTACGACGCCGGCTCGGTGATCGTCTCCGTCGCTCCGGGCGCGTCCGCGGGTTCCGCCGCCAAGGTGACCACCACGCCGCCGACCGACTACCTCACGATCGAGAACCACGCCACCACCGGCACCGCGACCGACGTCCTCGTCAACCGCGTGCACGGCACGAACAGGGTCGTGATCACCGGCACGGTCGCGGGGCCGTACGACGAATGGGTCACGGTCGACGACCCGACCGGGTACGCCGCGTCCCTGTTCAGGAAGGCACTCGGCAAGCACGGGGTGCGTGTGCTCGGCACGACCGCCAGGGGTGCGACGCCGGCGGCGGCCAAGAGCGTGGCGCAACACGACTCCATGCCGCTCAGCCGGCTCCTGGTGCCCTTCCTGAAGCTCAGCAACAACATGCACGCCGAGATCCTCACCAAGGCGATGGGCCGCGAGGTCTCCGGCAGGGGCACCTGGGACGCCGGGCTGGCCGTCACGCTCGGGTTCGCCAACAAGAACGGCGTCAAGGCGGTACGGCTGCGCGACGGCTCGGGCCTGTCGCGGCTGGACGGCGTGACCCCGGGCGAGCTCACGGGCTTCCTCATCGCCATGCGCTCCAAGCCGTGGTTCACGACGTGGTACGACGCCCTGCCGATCGCCGGCAACTCCGACCGTTTCACCGGCGGGACGTTGCGCAGCCGCATGGCGGGCACCCCGGCGGCGAACAACGTCCACGCCAAGACCGGCTCGCTGACCAGCGTGACCGGGCTGTCGGGCTACGTCACCAGCGCCGACGGCGAGCCGCTGGTGTTCTCGATCCTGACCAACAACTACCTGACGGGAAGCCCCAAGACCCTGGAGGACTCCATCGCGGTCCGCCTCGCGCGCTTCAAGCGGGACACCCCGGTCGACGCCACCGTCCAGCTCAGGACCGCCGACCCCCAGGGAAGCGACAGCGACCTCGAATGCTCGTGGCTCAAACCCGTCCAGTGCTGAACCGGCACTGACGCCCGCGAACGCCACCGGCTCCGTCCCCTCGCGCGAGGGGACGGAGCCGGTCAGGCGAAGGGGAAGGGTTACTTCTCCTTGAGCCAGCTCATCATCGGGCGGAGCTTGGCGCCGGTCTTCTCGATGGAGTGCTCGGCCAGCTCCTCGCGGTACTTGCGGAAGTTGCTCTGGCCGCCGTCGAACTCCTCGACCAACTCGCGGGCGAACTCACCCGACTTGATCTCGCCGAGGATGCGCTCCATCTCCTTCTTGGTCTCGGAGGTGACGACGCGCGGCCCGCGCGAGTAGCCGCCGTACTCGGCGGTGTCGGAGACCGACCAGTACATCTTGGAGATGCCGCCCTCGTACATGAGGTCGACGATGAGCTTCATCTCGTGGAGGCACTCGAAGTAGGCGACCTCGGGCTGGTAGCCGGCCTCGATCAGCGTCTCGAAGCCGGTCTTGATCAGCTCGGACACGCCGCCGCACAGCACGGCCTGCTCGCCGAACAGGTCGGTCTCGGTCTCCTCGGTGAAGGTCGTCTTGAGCGCGCCGGCGCGGGTGCCGCCGATGGCCTTGGCGTACGAGAGCACCAGCGGCCAGGCGTCGCCGGTCGCGTCCTTCTCGACGGCGACCAGGACCGGGACGCCGCGACCGGCGGTGAACTGCCGGCGGACCAGGTGGCCCGGGCCCTTGGGCGCCACCATGGCGACGTCGACGCCCTCGGGCGCGTCGATGAGGCCGTAGCGGATGTTGAGGCCGTGCCCGAAGAACAGCGCGTCGCCCTCGACGAGGTTCGGCGCGACGTGCTCGGCGTACAGGTGACGCTGGATGTGGTCGGGCGCGAGGATCATGATGAGGTCGGCCTCCTCGGCCGCCTCCCCCGGGCTGACGACGCGCAGGCCGTCGTTCTCGGCCTTCTCGCGGCTCTTGGAGCCCTCGGGCAGGCCCACCCGGACATCCACGCCGGAGTCCCGGAGCGACAGCGCGTGGGCGTGGCCCTGGCTGCCGTACCCGAGCACGGCCACGTGCCGACCTTGGATGATCGACAGGTCGGCGTCGTCGTCGTAGAAGATCTCAGTCACTAGCTTGCCTTTCGTGATTTCGTACGGCTCGCGCCCGCGCGCTCAAGCGCTGCGGTCCAGGGCCCGGAGCGAGCGGTCGGTGATGGAACGGGCGCCGCGGCCGATGGCCACCATGCCCGATTGGACGAGCTCCTTGATGCCGAACGGCTCCAGCACCCTGATGAAGGCGTCGAGCTTGTCCGGCGTGCCGGTGACTTCGATGGTCACCGCGTCCGTGGCGACGTCCACGCAGCGGGCGCGGAAGAGCTGCACGAGCTCCAGCACGTTGCCGCGCGTCTCGGCGTCGGCCCTGACCTTGATCAGCGTCAGCTCCCGCTGCACGGACTGGGAGGAGTCGAGCTCGACGATCTTGATCACGTTGACCAGCTTGTTGAGCTGCTTCGTGACCTGCTCCAGCGGAAGCTCGGCGACGCTGACGACGATGGTCATCCGCGAGACGTCGGCGTGCTCCGTCGGCCCGACGGCCAGCGAGTCGATGTTGAAGCCCCGCCTGCTGAACAGCGAGGCGACCCGGGCGAGGACGCCCGGCTTGTTCTCGACGAGAACCGACAGCGTGTGGCGGCTCATGCGTTCCCTCCCGCGAAACCCGTCAGGCGTGCGAAGCGGCTCACAGCAGCTCCTCGTTGTCCCACACGGGAGCCATGTCCCGTGCGATCTTGATCTCGTCGTTGCCGGTGCCCGCCGCGACCATGGGCCAGACCATGGCGTCCTTGTGGACGACGAAGTCGATGACCACGGGCACGTCGTTGATCTCCATGGCCTTGCGGATCGTCGCGTCGACGTCCTCTGGCCGCTCGCACCGCAGGCCGACACAACCGTACGCGTCCGCCAGCTTCACGAAGTCGGGGATGCGACGGACCGTCTTCAGGTCGGAGTTCGAGTAGCGCTCGTTGTAGAACAGCGTCTGCCACTGCCTGATCATGCCGAGGTTGCCGTTGTTGATGACGGCCACCTTGATCGGCACGCCCTCGATGGCACAGGTGGCGAGCTCCTGGTTGGTCATCTGGAAGCAGCCGTCGCCGTCGATGGCCCACACCGTGGCCTCGGGCCGGCCCATCTTGGCGCCCATCGCGGCCGGGACCGCGAAGCCCATGGTGCCCGCGCCGCCCGAGTTGATGAACGTGCCGGGGATCTCGTACTTGACGAACTGCGCGGCCCACATCTGGTGCTGGCCCACGCCCGCCAGGTAGTAGGCGTCCGGCCCGACGATCTCGCTGAGCCGCTCCATGACGTACTGCGGGGACAGCGAGCCGTCCTCGGCCTGGTCGTACCCGAGGGGGTAGGTGTCCTTGTAGCCCTGGAGCAGGGTCCACCAGGCGGCGTAGTCGCCGGCGCGACCCTCGGTGTGCTCGTGCTCGACGGCCGCGACCAGGTCGGTGAGGACCTCCCGGCAGTCGCCCACGATCGGGACGTCCGCGTGGCGGTTCTTGGAGATCTCGGCCGGGTCGATGTCGGCGTGGATCACCTTGGCGTGCGGGGCGAAGCTGTCGAGCCGGCCGGTCACACGGTCGTCGAAGCGCGTGCCGAGGGCGACGATCAGATCGCTGCGCTGGAGGGCGCCGACGGCCGCGACCGTGCCGTGCATGCCGGGCATGCCGAGGTGCAGCCGGTGGCTGTCGGGGAAGGTGCCCCTGGCCGTCAGCGTGGTGACCACGGGGATGCCGGTCAGCTCGGCCAGCTCGGCCAGCTCGGCCGACGCCCGCGCCTTGTGCACGCCGCCGCCGACGTAGAGCACCGGCCGCTTGGCCTCGACCATCAGGCGCGCGGCCTCCCTGATCTGCTTGGAGTGCGGCCGGGTGACCGGACGGTAGCCGGGCAGGCGCATCGTGGGCGGCCACGCGAAGGTGGTCTTCGCCTGGAGCGCGTCCTTGGAGATGTCGACCACCACGGGGCCCGGACGACCGGTTGAGGCGATGTGGAATGCCTCGGCGATGATCCGGGGGATGTCGTCGGCGTCGGTGACCAGGAAGTTGTGCTTGGTGATCGGCATGGTGATGCCGGAGATGTCGGCTTCCTGGAAGGCGTCCGTGCCGATCAGAGGAGACGCGACCTGGCCGGTGATCGCGACGATCGGCACCGAGTCCATGTAGGCGTCGGAGATGGCGGTCACGAGGTTGGTGGCGCCGGGACCACTGGTGGCCATGCACACCCCGACGCGCCCGGTCGCCTGGGCGTACCCCTCGGCTGCGTGGCCGGCACCCTGCTCGTGACGTACGAGCACGTGCCTGAGCTTGGTGGAGTCGTAGAGCGGGTCGTAGGCGGGCAGGATGGCACCGCCGGGGATCCCGAACACCGTGTCGACCCCGACCTGTTCCAGTGCCCGGACGAGGGCCTGCGCACCTGTCATCTCTTCGGTCATCGGCTCGTTTCCTTGCGTGGCTGAGCTGGGTGTGGCCATAAAAAATGCCCCGCCCGCCGGTATGGCGGTGCTGGGGCTGGCGCGCAGGCTGGGGACTCTTCGTCAGCGACCCGCGCGCCGGCGAAGTACTACACTGTCAAGCCAGGCTCGCGAGAGCCCGGCGATGAGGTCCCCAGTGATACGCATGCCGCAACGATAGCCCCTGACACATCCGACGTGTCAAATCCCCGGACACATGTCTCACAATATGGGATCTCGGAGGGAGAAAGCTAAGCGGTGTTCTGGAGTGGCGACAGGCTCGTACGCATCAGCGAGTCGACCCCTCTCGCCGCCATGGGCCTGGCCACCAGATAGCCCTGACCTCGGGTGCAGCCCATCTCACGCAGGAGCTCAAGCTGCTCGGGACGTTCGATGCCCTCGGCCACGACGATCAGCCCGAGATCGTGGCCGAGCCGCACGATCGTGCGGGTGAGCAGGGTGAGCGTTTCATCGCGGCCGAGACCCGAGACGAACGACGGGTCGATCTTGATCATGTCGACGGGCAGCCTGCGGAGCAGGGCGAGGGACGCGTACCCGGTGCCGAAGTCATCGATCGCGAGCCGCACGCCGAGAGCGCGCAGCTCCGACAGGCGGTTGATGATCTCCTCTGCGTCCTCGACGAGCATCTCCTCGATGACTTCGAGGGTCAGGGCGCTCGCGGGCAGGCCGCTCTCGGCGAGGGCCTCCTCGACGGTCTCGACGAACCGGGGATCGGTGATCTGGCGGCTGGACAGGTTGAGCGAGAGCCCGATGTCCCACGACGACGCCCGCCAGCCGGCGACCTCGCGGCAGGCCTCCCGCAGGATCCACTCGCTCAGGGGGACGATCAGCCCGGTGTCCTCGGCGGCGCCGAGGAACTGCTGGGGAGGGACGAACGTGCTCCCCCGCCACCAGCGCACCAGGGCCTCCACCGCCGTCACCCGCGACGTCGCGAGGTCGACCACCGGCTGGTACTCCACGGCGAACTGGTTGGCGAGCAGCGCGCGCTGGAGGTCGGCGGCCAGCTCAAGCCGCCGTACGACGTCGGCGTGCATGTGGGCGGCGAACACCTCGACCCGGCGCCCGCCGAGCTCCTTGGCCCTGGCCATCGCCACGTCGGCGTTGCGGATGAGGTCGCCGGCGGGGACGCCGTCCTCGGCGAACGCCACCCCGACGCTGGCGGTCAGCGCGATGTCGCGGTCGGCCACCCGGAAGGGCTCTGAGGACACCGCGCGCACCAGCCGCTCGGCGAGGTCGATGGCGATCTGCGCGTCCGCCGTGCCCGAGCTCCCCGACGCGCCGGACCCGCCCGAGCTGCCCGACTCCAGGAGCACCGCGAACTCGTCGCCGCCCCAGCGGGCCAGCGTGTCGTCCGCGCGTACGGCCGCGCGCAGCCGCCGGGCCGCCTGGCTGAGCAGGTAGTCGCCGCTGGCGTGGCCCACGGAGTCGTTGACGCCGGTGAACCCGTCGAGGTCGACGAAGACCACGGCCGTGCGCCCCGTGCCCCTGCGGGCGAGCACCTCGCGGGTGCGCTCCTCGAAGTAGGCGCGGTTGGGCAGGCCGGTCACACCGTCGTGGAAGGTCAGGTGGGCAACCTGGTTGCGCAGGGCGACCTGGTCGCTGACGTCGCGCGTGGAGATGAGGACGAGATCCTCGCCCTCGCGCGGGTGCCGGGTGGCGACGGACTCCGCGGGGCACCAGGTGCCGTCGGCCGCGCGTACCCGGCAGGCGACCCTGCAGGCGCTCTGGCGGTCGGCGGAGGACTCCTCCTCGGCCGACATCGCCCGCAGCGCCGCCTGGACGGAGGGAGCGTCCTCCGAATGCACGTAGTCGAAGATCGAGGTGCCGACCAGATCCTCCGGGCGGTAGCCGTAAAGCTCCTCGACCCCGGACCCCATCTCGCGGACGACCCCCTCGGGGTCGCAGACGAGGACGAGGTCGCCGGCGCTCTCGGCGAGGTGCATGAGCCGCCGCTCGCCCGACTCCACGGTGCCGCGCATGCTCGCGGTCTCCAGGGCCAGCACGAACACCCGGGCGAGGAGCACGGCCACGACCGAGCCCGCGATGATCGGCAGCACCGGCACCGGGTCGTCGGGCCGGCCCGCGAGCACGCGTACGACCAGGACGACGGCGGCGACGCCCGCCAGGGCCAGCGGCGCGCCGTCGACCACGGAGGAGGGCGCGGACCGTACCGGCTTGGCGCAGGCGCGGCTCGCCCAGGGCGTGGCGGCGAGCAGCAGGAAGGTGACCGGGGCCAACATGCCCGCGACGAGCGGCGGGGTGCCGCCCGCGGTCAGCCGCCCGACGGCCGTGGCCAGCTCCCCGACGGTGATCGCCGCGAGCACGGCGAGCGCGGCCATGCCCGCCCGCCGTCCGCCGGAGCGGGCGGCCAGCACGGCGGGGGCCACGGCACAGGTCATGAGCAGGCACACCACGGGCAGGGCCAGCGTGCTCGGCTCCTCGGCCTTGGCGTAGGCGGGCGCGAGCAGCACGACCCAGCAGATCGTGAAGAGGGACGCGGCGCTCACGTAAGCGCTGGAGACGTAGTGGAGCAGCGACCTGCCGTACGCGGGACGCCCCACGCTGACGCCGCATCCGATGGCGAGCAGCAGGGTGCCCACGAGCAGCAGGACATCGGCGAAGGTCAGCACGAAGGGTGTGCCCTCGGCGATCGGCCGCAGGCCGACGCCCGCCAGCCAGGTGATCGCCCCCCCGGCGAGCCAGCGCCAGGACGAGGAGGGGGGAGGCGGGGCGGTGTGTATGGCCGCCACGAACAGCGAGACGACGGCGAGGAGTCCCGCCACCACTCCCGCGACCGCGGTGACGACGGTGGAGGACCCGCCGACGAGAAGGGCAGCCGCGAGGCCCACCGCGCCGAGCCCGGCGGCGGCGGTCAACGGGACCCTTGGGTCACGAAGGCCGTTCAACGTCGTCGCCCATGCGGCTCATCCCTGTCACGTCGCCAGTGTCGCGCCCGCCCGGCGGCGGAAGGGGCGACAACCGCCCAGTCGTCACCGATCTGATAACCGCCGTGGTGCCCGCGAACGGTTCGCGTGGTGAGATTCACGGTACGCAGCGGAGGTCACGAGGCAGCCACGGTCTGGGTTTGCTTTCCTATCGGTCCGAGTCAGAAAGACATGTCAAGCGTGTCAGTAGGACCCCGTGATCACGTTGTTCAGCGGCTCCCCGGACAAATATCTCAGCATCTGAGACCGTACGAGCTTGCGCACGCGCCGGATCGAGGCGGGCGTGCTGCCGGCCACGTGCGGCGTGATGAAGACTCCCGGAGCCGTCCAGAGCGGATGTCCCTCGGGAAGGGGCTCGGGGTCGGTCACGTCGAGCGCGGCCCTGATCCGGCCCCGCTGGAGCTCGGCGACGAGCGCGCCGGTGTCGACCACGGGGCCCCTGGCCGCGTTGACCAGCACCGCGCCGTCCTTCATCCTCGCGAGGAACGCGGCGTCCACCAGGCCCGCCGTGCCCGGGGTGGAGGGCACGAGCAGCACCACCACATCGGCCTCCGGCAGCAGGGCGGGAAGCTCGTCCTGCCCGTGGACGCCCTCACGGGCGGTGCTCGCCACCCGTACGACGTCGACCTCGAACCCGTCGAGGCGACGCTCCAGGGCCTGGCCGATGGAGCCGTACCCGACGATCAGCACGGTCGCGTCGGCCAGGGCGCTGGTGTAGCGGTAGGCCCACTCGCCCCGGCGCTGGGCGCCGGTGAAGGCGGGGAAGTCGCGCAGCACCGCGATCATCGCGCCCACGGCCCACTCGGCGGTCCCGGCCTCGTGCACGCCCCGCGCGTTGCACAGGACGACCCCGTCGGGCAGGTGCGGGCGGTAGGCCTCCACGCCCGCCGTGACGGTCTGCAGCAGACGCAGCTTGGCCATGCGGCCAAGGAGCTCCGGGGTCTGGCGCGGGGGCACCAGAGGGGGAACCCAGACCTCGATCTCCTCGGCCCCCTCGGGCGGCCGCGGGCCACCGTCGTACAGGACGCAGTCGACGTCGGGCAGATCGGTCAGAACTTCGACGACGGCCTGCGAGGGAGCCCAAATCTTCATGACCGTCAAGCCTAACGACCCCCTACTGGGCCGGGAACCTCGTGACGCCAGCACCAGTATGGAGTCACGGAGGAGGTCCACTATGTCGAACCGAACCTTTTGTTCCCGCGATATCGAGCCCCGAGCCACCACCCACTGGCGCGCCGCGGTCGCCCGGCGGGCGTTCGCCGCGATCACGGCGGTGGCGCTGGTGGCCGGATGCACCCCCGGGACGGCGGCGCGCGGAGGCGGCGAGGAGGGCGGCACACCGTCCCCTCCGGCGAGTTCCCTTCCCCAGAAGGAGCCGGGGGAGCCCCGGACGCTCGTCGAGGGGCTGTCCGTGCCGTGGGCGATCGCGTTCCTGCCCGGCGGCGACGCGCTGGTGACCGAACGCGACTCCGCGCGCCTGCTGCGGGTGACCCCGGCCGGGGAGACCAGCCCGGTGGGGGTGGTCGACGGCGTGTCCGCGAGCGGGGAGGGCGGCCTGCTCGGCGTCGCGGTCTCCCCGAAGTTCACGCAGGATCACCATGTCTTCGTGTACTTCACGGCGGCGACCGAGAACCGCATCGTGCGCTACCGCTACGACGGCGGCCTGAAGGACCCCGAGACGATCCTCAGCGGCATCCCCAAGGGAAGCATCCACAACGGCGGGCGGCTCGCGTTCGGCCCCGACGGGTACCTGTACGCCTCGACGGGCGAGACCGGCGACCGTCCCCTCGCCCAGGCCCTCGGCTCGCTGGGCGGCAAGATCCTTCGCATGACCACCGACGGGAAGGCCGCCCCCGGCAACCCGTTCCAGAACGTGATCTGGAGCTACGGCCACCGCAACGTCCAGGGCATGGCCTTCGACCCCTCCGGCCGCATGTACGCCTCGGAGTTCGGCCAGAACACCTACGACGAGGTCAACCTGATCAAGAAGGGCAGGAACTACGGCTGGCCCGCGGTGGAGGGCTTCGGCGGCCAGAAGCAGTACGTCGACCCCCTGCTGACCTGGTCCACCGACGAGTCGTCCCCGTCCGGCATGGCCTACGCGGGCGGGTCGCTGTGGGTGGCGGCGCTGCGCGGGACGCGGCTGTGGCAGATCCCGCTGTCCGCCTCCGGCCAGGTGGGCAAGCCCATCCCCCGGTACGAGGGCCGGTTCGGCCGGCTGCGGGCCGTCGCGGCGGCGCCGGACGGCAACCTGTACGTGTCGACCAGCAACAAGGACGGGCGGGGCTCCCCCAGGGAGGGCGACGACCGCATCCTGATCATCCCCATGAGCTGAGGGGGGTCACCCCGGCAGCGGCTCCACGATGGTGTCCGGGCTCGGACTCTCGCGCCCGGCGGACCCTGCGATCGGGGTCGTGCGCGCGTGTACGCAGGTCACCTTCGCCTGCGGCTCGTACACCGTGGTCTCGGGCCGGTCGCGCTTGACGACCTCGCCGTCCTCGTAGAAGACCCGGGTGACCGTGACGGTGAATCCCGGCGCGCCCTCCATCGGGAGGCAACCGGGGTCGCTGTCGGACTTGCTCTCCGGCTGGGTCACGTCGGACCGCTCGGAGGTCTCTACGTCGATCCGGTCGTACCGCTTGGTGCTCCACAGGGTCACGGTCACGGAAGTGGCGCTGTAGGAGGCTTCGACCAGGACGCCGTGCTCCGTGTCGTTCCTCCACCGCAGGTCGGTTTCGGGATACGACACCGCCGCGTCCCGCCCGGGGGGGTAGCGCGAGACGTGGAACGCGTGCGCGGTGTGCTCGACGTCCTCCATGCCGGCGGTGTACGCCGCGTTGTACATGGTGGTCGCGAGCTGGGAGACGCCTCCGCCGACGGCGATGACCAGGCGGTCGTCCTCGATGGCCTGCGCGGGGACGAACCCACGCGCGGCGTCCGGCTTCCCGACGACCTCGTTCAGCGAGAACGTCTCCCCCGGCTTCACCAGCCGGCCGTCCACGAGGTCGGCGGCCTTGTGGATGTTGGTCACCCTGGCGGCGCAGCACGGGAAGTACGTCGTGAAGAAACCGATCTGCTCCTTCACGCCGAGCTTCATGGCGGCCTCGTCGGTGAGGAGAGGCTGGGTGATGGCGAGGGAGACCGGGATCGTACGGCTTCCGCCCCCCGTGACCACGTCGGCCACCGCGGCGGCGAGCTTGGCGGCGTCGACGCCCTTGCCCGTGCGGGCGTGTACGAGCTTCGGCGCGCCGCCCTCGATGACGAACCCCGCCTCTCGCGGTGTCTCGGCGACGCCGACAAGCCTGGTCGAAAGGCCCGCCGCGGCCGTCCAGGCGTCGAACCGGGGTCGTACCACCCCGCGCTGGTCGGCCGCGAAGCTCAGGTGGGCGGCGATGACCGGCGGGGAGAGAGTCACCCGCCTGCTGCCGTTCGCCAGGACGATCGGCGCCGACACCGCCCGTCGCGCCATCTCCAGATGGCCGTCGAACGCGGCCTTGCCCGCCCTCGGACGTACGGGGATCACCGGCAGCGACACCGAGGCGGGGGCGTTGACGAAGGCCCGCTTGATCGCCTCCCCCGTGGCCCTCTGGTCGAGGACGACGCCCTCCTTGGGAGGGATGATCTGCGGGGTCGTTCCCTTGTAGACGATCGCCCCCTCGTGGGCGGGCCGGTCGACCTGCTTGGCGATCTTGCGCACCCGCTGGCTCAGCTTGGCGGAGTTCGTGGAGATCCGGAGCGGCAGGACGCGATCTCCGGTGAGCGAATGCCAGACGGCGAGGGGACTGGGGAACCCGGTCTTGGCGTCGGCGACCGTGGCCTCCACGTCGATCGTCAGCCCCGCGTCGCGCGGGTCGAGCGCCCCCACCCGCCGGCCGTCCAGCATGAGGCCGACGGCTTCGTGGTCGTTGCCGTCGAAGCGCTGGTGGATGCGGTCGATCGCCTCGGTCTCGGTCAGGCTCCCGATGTGTACGTCCGCGACGTGCGTGCCGGGCAGCACCCTGCCCCACATGTACGTGGCGGGGATCGCGTAAGCGAGCAGGAAGAGGAAGGCGAGCCCGCCCGTGAGGATCAGGAAGACCCGTAACCTGCTTCGAGGCTCGGACGGCTCGGGCAGGATGACGACCGAGGGCTCGACCGCCGGATCGTCGGCGCTCCTGCGCAGCCGCACGTTCGCGGTCATGGGCCACGGTTCGGCCGGAGGCGCGGGAGGAGGCAGGGTCACCGATTGGCCCGGCCCGCCGATCCCGGACGGCGGCGTCCGCGCGAAGATGTCGGGCGACACGCCGGGCGGCAGGGGCGAAACGCCTGGGGGAAGCTTCTTGCGCCCGCCCGCGGGACGCGCGGGCGTACTGTCCCTCGAATACTGGCGGTCGACGGGCAATGCGACGGGGGAGTCTGGACGCACCGCCGCGAACGGGTCGGGCGGCGGGTCGATGGACGCTCCGGCGTTCCGCACGCCCTCGTCTCCTCCCGCTCCGTACCGGTTCCCCCGCATCACCCTAAACCAACATCACTCGCAAATTCCTCTACATCTTTGGATGAATCCAGTCCCAGGTATAGAGAATTCCCGCTTGTACACGTACTAAGTACGAGGGGGTACGGCGGGCCCCGGACGGCACGACGGGCCCCGCGAACGTGCGCGGAGCCCGTGCGCCCGGCCGTACGGCCGGGGTGTTACTCGGAAACGCCGAGCTTCTCCAGGATCAGCTCGCGGGCACGGCCGGCGTCGGCCTTGCCACGGCTGGCCTTCATCACACCGCCGACCAGCGCGCCCACCGCGGCGATCTTGCCGGAGCGCACCTTGTCGGCCGCGTCGGCGTTCGAGGAGAGCACCTGGTCGATGATCGAGGACAGCTCGCCCTCGTCGCTGACGATGCGCAGGCCGCGCGCCTCGACGACCTCGTCAGGGGAGCCCTCCCCCGCGAGCACGCCTTCGAGCACCTGGCGGGCCAGCTTGTCGTTCAGCGCGCCGGACGCCACCAGCTCGACGACCCGCACGATCTGCGCGGGCGTGATCGGCAGGTCGGCGAGGGAGGTGCCTGCCTCGTTGGCGCGCCGCGCCAGCTCGCCCATCCACCACTTGCGCGCGTCGGCCGCGGGCACGCCGGCCGTGACCGTCGCCTCCACCAGGCCGATGGCGTCGGCGTTGTGCATCGCGGCCATGTCGAGGTCGGAGACGCCCCACTCGGCCTGGAGCCGCCTGCGCCGCACGGTCGGCAGCTCGGGAAGCTCGGACCGCAGCTCCTCGACCCACTCGGGGGTCGGGGCGATCGGCAGCAGGTCGGGCTCGGGGAAGTAGCGGTAGTCCTGCGCCTCCTCCTTGGACCGGCCGGGCGTGGTCGCGCCGGTGTCCTCGTGGAAGTGGCGGGTCTCCTGGACGATCCTGCCGCCGTCGGCGAGGATCGCCGCCTGCCGCTCGATCTCGCCGCGCACCGCCCGCTCGACGCTTCGCAGCGAGTTGACGTTCTTGGTCTCGGTGCGGGTGCCCCACACGCTCGACCCCCGGGGCATGAGCGAGACGTTGACGTCGCACCGCATGGAGCCTTCCTCCATGCGCACGTCGGAGACGCCCAGAGTGCGCATCACCTCGCGCAACTCGGTGACGTACGCCTTGGCGACCTCGGGGGCGAGCCGGTCGGTGCCCTCGACGGGCTTGGTGACGATCTCCACGAGGGGGATGCCCGCCCGGTTGTAGTCGACGATCGAGTAGTCGGCGCCCTGGATGCGGCCCGTGGCGCCGCCCACGTGCGTGGACTTGCCGGTGTCCTCCTCCAGGTGGACCCGCTCGATCTCGACCCTGACCGTCTCGCCGCCCACCTCGACGTCGAGGTACCCGTTGACGCACAGCGGCTCGTCGTACTGGCTGATCTGGTAGTTCTTCGGCATGTCCGGATAGAAGTAGTTCTTCCGGGCGAAGCGGCACCACTCGGCGATGGTGCAGTTCAGCGCCAGGCCGATGCGGATCGTCGACTCGATGGCCTTGTCGTTCGCCACCGGCAGCGCGCCGGGCAGCGCGAGGCAGACCGGGCAGACGTGGGTGTTCGCCGGCGCGCCGAACGTGGTCGGGCACCCGCAGAACATCTTGGACGTCGTGCCCAGCTCGACGTGGGTCTCCAGGCCGATCACCGGCGCGAAACGCTCAAGCGCCTCGTCGTACGGCATGACGGTCGCCGTTTCAACCATGCTGGTAACCCAATCCTTCCAGAGCTTCGATCATGTCATTCCACCATTGCCGGAAGGCAGGCACCTTCCTCATTTCACTGATGTCAGCGGTCTCCGCCACCGACACGAAGAAGCCGCGAAGCACGCCACGCCTGCCGGGATTCATCCCGGCCTCGTCCTTCAGCAGCCCCTCCAGGACCGCCTTGGGATCACGGCAGGACTCCACGGCCGGACCTGAGACGAGTCTGGCCGCCAGTCTCTGGCGGCCCAGCACCTTGACCAGGGCCCCGTAGTCGGCGAGCAGCCACGCCTCGGTCTCGCGCACCGGCACGACCGCCACGAGGGGCTCTGTGAACGTGCTGTCCTCCCACGTCTTCCGCATCCTCCCGATGACCTCATCCGACTTGGCGGCCGGAGCCCCATCGTGGTGAAAAAGCACCACGTCGAAGGTGCCGCGCTCCTGCTCCAGGGACTTCAGCACAGGGTCGGGATGCTGGTTGCCCGCCTCTGGCAGACTCCTGACCTCCTGGACCTCCCGGCAGCCGGGGAAACGCTCGACGACCATGACCTCAAGCGCCCGGCGCAGCAGGATCGGCAGGTACCAGTCGTCCGAGATGCCTTCCCTGACGAGCACACAGCTCAGACTCCGCATCAGACCGGTTCCTCCAAACCGGCCCGGAACCTGTTCAGCTCCGAATCGGTGACCCGGGGCCACCGCTCGCCCTCGACCCTCACGGGGCCGCCGCCCTCTCTGAGCCATCTCACACGGCTCACCCTGCTGGCCTTCCCGTCTTCGAGAACGGTGGTCATGTCGAGGAACGCGATGTTCGCGTACGGCACCGCGTCGAGCACCACCGGCGAATGGCTGGTGAAGATCGCCTGACGATAACGGACAGAAGATCCGTCATCGTCGCGCTCCGGAGGCTCGCGCAGATCGGTCACCAGACCTTGGGCCAGGCCGAGCAACTGCCGCAGCCGTTCAGGGAAGACGCCGTTCTCCGGCTCCTCGACGGCCATGGTCCCGTGATCATGAAGGACCGCCAGGATGGCCAGCATTCGCAGCGTGCCGTCGGAGGCCAGGTCGGCCCCTAGCCCCTGCTCATACGGCGACGAGAACTCCAGCCGCACATCCCTGCGGCGCTCGTCTTCGAGGATGGCGAAGTCGCTTACCTCCCTCACGAGGCCGACGAGATGCATTTTTATCTCGCCGACCACTCCCAGCGGCCAACTCTTCGAGCCGGTTTCCCTGGCCAGGTGCCGCAGGTAGTTGGGCAGGTCACGCCCAGCCGCGGTCATGTGCCGAGGGCCCCCCAGTTCGCTGGGCTGACGAAGCGCGCCGGCCTCAAGATGAAGGAACCGAACCCCCGCGAATTCGACCAGCAATGCAGAGAAAAGAGAGGAGGGGTCGTTCGACGCTTGTGCGCCGGACCTGTCCCGCTTGGGCCCCCTCGTCATGTACAACAGCAGGCCCGAAGACTCCGGGAATGACGCGGGCAGCTCAGAGGGGATCTCGATGACCCGTGAGGCCTTGTGTCTGATCAATCCGCTGGTGACCCATTCCGGCGCCATGCCGTCGAGACCTCTCCACCTGTCCTGATCGGCAGAGAGCCCCACGAGTCGCTGTCCACGGACGGCTATCCCCTCAAGCTCGTCTTCGGGCTCGGCCCAAACGAGATCGAGCTCGTAACGCCAGCGGTTGGGCACGTGCTGTGGTAGCCCTCCCAGGATGAACTCCAGAGCGAAGCTCATCCTGTCCACTCGAATGCCGTCGCCGCGCCTCCGGAACAGACTCCGGGCGTCGCCGCGAACCGCGGCCACGGCGGCGTCCAGTCCATGAACGCCCGCCGTGGAGACGAAGGTCAGGGCGTCCAGCAGGTTGGACTTGCCGCTGGCGTTGGTGCCGATGAGGGCGAGGAACGGCGGCAGGTCGAGGGCGAAGCTCTCGAACGACTTGAAGCCGTCGATCTCGATGCGGGTGATCATGCCGCCGTCCCTCCTCTCTAGAGCGTCGGCGCCTGGGACAGCAGGCCGCCGCCCCAGCGGTCCTCGAAGGCCCTCTCCACAGCGGCGCCCACGCGGTAGCAGCGCTCGTCGCCGAGGACCGGGGCCATGATCTGGAGGCCGACCGGGAGGCCGTCCTCGTCGGCGAGGCCGCACGGCACCGAGATGGCGGCGTTGCCCGCGAGGTTGGCGGGGATCGTGCACAGGTCGGCGAGGTACATCGCCATCGGGTCGTCGGCGCGCTCGCCGATCGGGAACGCGGTGGTGGGCGTGGTCGGCGAGACCAGGACGTCCACCTGGTGGAACGCGGCCTCGAAGTCACGCGCGATCAGCGTGCGGACCTTCTGCGCCGAGCCGTAGTAGGCGTCGTAGTAGCCGCTCGACAGGGCGTAGGTGCCGATCATGATGCGCCGCTTGACCTCGGAGCCGAAGCCGGCGGCGCGGGTCAGCGCCATGACCTCCTCGGCGCTATGGGTGCCGTCGTCGCCGACGCGCAGCCCGTAGCGCATGCCGTCGAACCTGGCGAGGTTGGACGAGGCCTCGGACGGGGCGATGAGGTAGTAGGCGGGAAGGGCGTAGGTGAAGCTCGGGCAGGAGACCTCGACGACCTTGGCGCCCAGGGACTCCAGCAGGTCGACGGCCTCCTGGAAGCGGGCCAGCACGCCCGGCTGGTAGCCCTCGCCGCCGAACTCCTTGACCACGCCGACGCGCAGCCCCGCGACATCGCCGCGGCGCGCGGCCTCGACGACCGGCGGCACCTCGGCGTGGATCGAGGTGGTGTCCATCACGTCATGGCCGGAGAAGGCCTCGTGCAACAGCGCCGCGTCCAGCACGTTGCGGGCGAACGGGCCCGGGGTGTCGAGTGAGGAGGCGAAGGCGATCACGCCGTACCGCGAGGAACCGCCGTAGGTGGGCTTCATCCCGACGATGCCGGTGACGGCGGCGGGCTGCCGGATCGAGCCGCCCGTGTCGGTGCCGGTGGACAGCGGGGCCTGGTAGGAGGCCACGGCGGCGCTCGAACCCCCCGAGGAGCCGCCGGGGATCCGGCCGAGGTCCCACGGGTTGTGGGACGGGCCGTACGCGGAGTTCTCGGTGGAGGAGCCCATCGCGAACTCGTCGAGGTTGGTCTTGCCGAGGATCACCAGGCCGGCCTCGCGCAGGCGCGCGGTCACCGTCGCGTCGTACGGCGGGCGGTAGCCTTCGAGGATCTTCGACCCGGCGGTGGTCGGCATGTCCTTGGTCGTGAAGACGTCCTTGTGCGCGATCGGCACGCCCGCGAGCGGGCCGAGCTCCTCGCCGGCGGCGCGCCTGGCGTCCACCGCGCGGGCCTGCTCCAGCGCCGATTCGGTGGCGACGTGCAGGAACGCCTTGACCTTGGGATCGACCTCGGCGATGCGGTCGAGGTGCGCCTGGGCCACCTCGACGGCGGAGACCTCGCCGGAGGCCATCAGGGCGCCCAGCTCGGCGGCGGTCTTGCGGGTGAGGCTCATGCCTCCTCCCCGAGGATGCGCGGGACGCGGAAACGGTCGTCCTCGACGGCCGGAGCGGCCGCCAGCGCCTGCTCCGGGGTCAGGCTGGGCCGTGCCTCGTCGGGACGGTAGACGTTCGTCAGCGGCAGCGCGTGTGAGGACGGCGGCACGTCGTCGGTGGCGACCTCGGCGACGCGCGCGACCGCGCCGATGATGACATCGAGCTGCGCGGCGTAGTGGTCGAGCTCGGTGTCGGCCAGCGCCAGCCGGGACAACCGGGCGAGGTGAGCGACCTCGTCGCGGGTTATGGCGGACATGAGTCGTTAACCCGTTTCATGGATGGCAATTGGACAGTGTCATCCTAGGGCTCGTGACCGAACGTGGCCGAACCATTAACCATGGTTCTCCGAGGCCATGTGCGCGTCGGACGGCCGCGGGCCCCGCGTAGCCGGGGATCTCCACGCCCGCACCGGCCGGGCGAAAGCCCTAGAGGGTCGTGACCTCGGCGGACTCGCAGCGGTCGTACGAGGGCGAGCTGAGCCGCTCGCGGAGCCAGGCGGTCGTCTCGGAGGCCGGCATCGGCTCGGCGAACCGCCATCCCTGGCCCGAGTCGCAGCCCATGTCGCGAAGGCGCTGGGCCACCTCCTCGGTCTCGACGCCCTCGGCCACCGACCGCAGGCCGAGGGACCTGACCAGGTCGACGATCGAGCGGACGATGCGCTCGTCGTCCACCGACTTCCCGAGCCGCTGGACGAACGACCCGTCGATCTTGACCTCGCGCACCGGGAGGCGCTGGAGTCGGACCAGCGAGGAGTAGCCGGTGCCGAAGTCGTCGAGCGCGAGCGGGATCCCGAGCGCGACCAGCGCGTGCAGCGAGTCGGAGCTGTAGGCCTGGTCGGTCATCAGGATGCGCTCGGTCACCTCAAGCTGGATCGCCTCGGCGGGGAGCCGCAGGCGGTCGAGTCCCGCCTCAAGCTGGTCGGGCAGCGCGGAGTCGAGCAGGTCACGGGCCGACACGTTGACCGAGACGGGCACGTTGAGCCCCGAGTGCCACCAGCGGGCCGCCTGCTCCAGCGCGGCGTCGATCACGTGCTCGGTGATCTGGCGCATGAGGTACGACTGTTCGGCGAGCGGGATGAAGTCGGCCGGGGAGACCGGCCCCCGGTCGGGATGCCACCACCGCAGCAGCGCCTCGACGCCCTGCACCTCGCCCGACGAGAGGCTCATCTTGGGCTGGTAGTGCAGCTCCAGCTCGCTCCCGCCGACGGCCCTGCGCAGGTCGCCGAGGAGGTTGAGCCGCTCGGGCGAGTTGCGGTCCTTTTCGGCGAGGTAGACCTCGACCCCGGTCCGGCCCTCCTTGGCGAAGTACATCGCGACGTCGGACCGCTGGAGGAGCAGCTCGAAGTCGGGCGCGTGGTCGGGGTACAGCGCGATGCCGATGGAGGCGTCAAGGTCGAAGGTCATGCCCTCCAGCCGTACGGGCTCGGTGAGCGCGGCCCTCAGCCGGGCGGCCACCTCGCGGGCGGCGACGGAGTCGCGCACGGTCGGCAGGAGCACGGCGAACTCGTCGCCCCCGAGCCTCGCCACGACGTCGCCCGGCCGCACGCTGTGGGTGAGCCGGTGCGCGACGATCTGCAGCAGCCGGTCGCCCACGGGGTGGCCGAGGGTGTCGTTGACCTCCTTGAACCGGTCGAGGTCGAGCAGGAGCAGGCCCACCCGCACGTCCTCGCGCGCCTCGGCAAGCGCCTCCTCCGTACGAAGGATCAGCAGCTTGCGGTTGGGCAGGGAGGTCAGCCCGTCGTGCATGGCCTGGTGGTCGCGGCGCACCGACAGCGACGCGGTGAAGTACATCGTGGCGAGCGGGGCGACGAACAGGGGGACCAGCGCGGTCGAGTGGCTCATGACGACCACGACCGGCGGGGCCAGCCCGAGGAGGGCCGCGTACACGAGGCTCTGGTGCCCGATCGTCGTGCGGATCACCCGGAGCAGCGGCCGGCGCTCGTGCAGCGCGACGGCCCCGCAGACCAGGACGCCGCGCACCGCGAAGTAGGCCACGGCCGCGAGCGCGACCGCCATGATGTCGGTGCCCTCGGGCACCCAGGGCGTGGCCGGATGGGGGTGGTGCCCGAAGGCGGCCAGCACCACTCCGGCCGCCGTGGAGGCCAGGGAGACCTGCGCGACGTTGAACACCGTGCGGTGCCAGGCCCTGTGGTGCGACAGACCGCTCACGACCAGCGCCAGCGAGTGGATCAGCACCGCGACGGACAGACCGTGGTAGAGCAGAACCGCGAAGGTGAACAGCGTCGAGGTCGCCGTGCCCCCGGCCAGGCGCGAGGTGGAGACCACGATCGGCCGTAGCTCTCCCAGCACGACCAGGGCCACGAGCATCCAGAACAGCGGGGTGCGCGCCAGGGTGGCCAGCTCGCTGAAACCGAGCCGGACCTCGGCGACGAGCAGCGCCACGAGCCCGGTGGCGACGACCCCGGTCAGGTAGGTCCAGAGCGGGGAGAAGGGCCGAGGTGCGGTGTCGCGCGTGTCGGATGGGTCCGTCATAGGCAAGTAAACCCCCAAGAGGTCACTATGGGAGGGTACGACCTCTGGGCCACTTCGCGAAACCGGTTGGGCACGTTCCGTCACCGGCAATTTCGGCGCTCCAGCTCTTCCTGTTCGTGACGAGCGACGATGACGGATGACAAATTTTTCGGGAAATATCCGTCTAGGGCGGAAAAGTTCGGATCAAGCCCTCATGGGCGCCATGACGGGTCCCATCACGCGGGCCGGGAAGGAATCCTCCCGGCCCCGGCGAGCGTCCTCCCGGGCTAGGCCGGCGTCTCCTCACGGGAGAGTTCTCCGGCCTCGGGGGTAGGCGTCTCCTTGGGCTCGGCGGGCACTTCCCCGGGCTCTGCCGGGGTGACGGCGTCCGGTCCCTGGTCGAGCAGGACCTGGAAACGGTCCTCGTCGAGGATGGGGACGCCGAGTTTCAGCGCCTTGTCGTACTTCGAGCCGGCGTTCTCGCCGGCGACCACGAAGGCGGTCTTCTTGGAGACCGAGCTCGTCACCTTGCCGCCGCGGCTCTGGATGGCCTCTCCGGCCTCGTCCCTGGTGAAGCCCTTGAGGGTGCCGGTGACCACCAATGTCAGCCCGGCGAGGGTCTGCGGGCCCTGCCCGGTGGGAGGCTCGTCCTCCATGCGCACCCCGGCCTGGCGCCAGCGCTCGACGATCTCGCGGTGCCAGTCCTCGGCGTACCACTCGTGGATGGACGCGGCGATGGTGGGGCCGACCCCCTCGACCACGGCGAGCTCCTCGACCGAGGAGCCGAAGACGCGGTCGAGTGACAGGAACGCCGAGGCCAGGGCCTGCGCCGCCGTCGGCCCGACGTGCCTGATCGACAGGGCCACCAGCACCCGCCAGAGCGGCTGGGACTTGCGCAGCTCAAGCTGCTCCATCATGTGCTCGGCGTTCTTGCTCGGCTCGCCGCTCATGTTGGCGAAGAACGTGACGACCTTCGGCTCGCCGGTCTCGGGATCGGTCTTGGGCAGGCCGGTGTCCTGGTCGCGCACGACGGACTTGATCGGCAGCAGCCGGTCGATCGTCAGGTCGAACAGGTCGGCCTCGGTGCGGACCGGCGGCTCCTGCGGAGGCAGCGGGGCCGTCAGCGCGGTGGCGGCGACGTAGCCGAGGCCCTCGACGTCGAACGCTCCCCGGCCGGCGGCGAAGAAGATGCGCTCACGCAGCTGCGCCGGGCACGAGCGGGCGTTGGGGCAGCGGATGTCGACGTCGGCCTCCTTCATGCGCCGCAGCTCGGTGCCGCACTCGGGGCAGTGGGTAGGCATGACGAACTCGCGCTCGCTCCCGTCGCGCAGGGCGGTCACCGGCCCGACGATCTCGGGGATCACGTCGCCCGCCTTGCGCAGCACCACGGTGTCGCCGATGAGCACGCCCTTGCGCGCGACCTCCGAGGCGTTGTGGAGGGTCGCCCGCTCCACGGTGGACCCGGCGACGACGACGGGATCCATCACGCCGTACGGCGTCACGCGCCCCGTGCGGCCGACGCCCACCTGGATGTCGAGGAGCTTGGTGTTGACCTCCTCGGGCGGGTACTTGAACGCGATGGCCCACCGGGGCGCGCGCGACGTCGAGCCGAGCTGCCGCTGCAGCTCGATGCGGTCGACCTTCACCACGACGCCGTCGATCTCGTACGCGGTGTCGTGGCGGCGCTGCCGGTAGTGCTCGATGAACTCGTCGATCTCCGTGAGGCTCCCGACGACCTTGTAGAGGTCGCTGACCGGCAGCCCGAACTCCTTCAGCCGCTCGTAGACCCCCGACTGCGTCGCCGGGAGCGGGGAGCCCTCCCAGGTGCCGACGCCGTGCGCGATCATGCCGAGCGCGCGCTGGGCGGTGACGCGCGGGTCCTTCTGGCGCAGGGACCCCGCCGCCGAGTTGCGGGGGTTGGCGAACGGGGCCTTGCCCGCCGCCACGAGCTGCTCGTTGAGCTTCTCGAAGCCCTCGACCGAGAGGTAGACCTCGCCCCTGACCTCCAGCAGGTCGGGAACGTCGTCACCGGTGAGCCGGTGGGGGATGTTCGCGATCGTGCGCACGTTCGCGGTCACGTCGTCGCCCACGCGCCCGTCGCCCCGCGTGGCGCCCCTGACCAGCCTGCCCTTCTCGTACACCAGGGCGATCGCCAGCCCGTCGATCTTCAGCTCGCAGAGGTACGGCCCGGGGTCGGCCTCGACGAGCCGCTCGGCGCGGGCCTGCCAGCCCGCGAGGTCGGCGTCGTTGAAGGCGTTGTCGAGGCTTTCGAGCCGCCGGAGGTGCTGCACGGGCGTGAAGTCGGTGGAGATCGGCGCGCCGACCTTCTGCGTCGGCGAGTCGGGCGTACGCAGGCTCGGATGCGCCTCCTCCAGCTCGCGCAGCTCGCGCATCCACGCGTCGTACTCACCGTCGCTCACCGTCGGCGCGTCGAGCACGTAGTAGCGCCAGTTGGCGTCGTCGGCCAGCTCGGCCAGCTCGGCGTGACGCTCCAGTGCGTCCACCGGCACGCCCTCCACCTCGGCAGCCATGCCGTCTCCCCTCGTCGGTCGAACCCAAGGAGAACGCTACGGCCAGCGACGAGTGCTCACGCCTCCGCGAATGCGGTCTACCTGGGGAATCGTTACCTCCACCATGCCATCCACCACCGACATTTCCGTACAAAACGACCGCCGCTGTCAACCTCGGCCGTACCCGCGCTCATGGGACGGGACGGCCGGAACTCAGCCCCCCTGTGCCCAGACGCCCTCCCACTGCGAGCACTTGCCGGTGACCTTCTTGGAGGTGCCCCGGCAGACCTTGGCCGTGGAGCTCAGCATGTACCCGGCGTTCACGCGGAACGCGAGGGCCCGCGACTGGGAGCAGTTCCTGAAGGTGGCCGTGCGGTACTTCCCCTTGTCCGTGAGCCACTTGATCTTCAACCAGGAGCACGTGCGCGCGCCGCCCGCGTCGTACAGGTCTCCGGTGATCCGCAGGCCGGAGTTCGTCGAACGGATCTTGCCACCCGCCCATCCCTTGCGGTCGGACGAGGCGGTGGGCCCCCAGGACCATGATTCGGCGGCGGACGCCCGGCTCGTGGAGGAAGCGCCCGCCGAGGCGGACGCGGCGGCGGGCAGGCCGAGGCCCAGGGCGGCGGCGGTGGTGAGCCCGAGCAGTACGCGAAGACCGCTGTGCATGACTTTCTCTCCTGAAGACGTGGTCGGTTACCACCTCAAGAGATAGACCAGCGACCTTGCAGCGAACTTGACCGAACTTGCACAGGAACGCCCGCCGCTACCGGCCGCGATCCCCCCGCCGCGATCACCGCGATGGCCGCGATCACCGGGCGTCGCCGGGGTCGTCCCGCAGCACGCGCGCCGCGTCACGGCACCGGGCGAGCGCGGCCCGCGCGTACGCCGGAGAGGCTCCGGCGAGCCCGCACGACGGCGTGAGCACGACCTGCTCGGCGAGCCGCGACGGATCGAAGCCGAGCCTGCGCCACAGCTCGGTGGCCGGCTTGGCGATCACGTCGACGTCCGCGAGCTTCGTGTCCGTGCCCGGGACGACGCCGAGGAAGAACGCCGTCCCCGCCTCGATCGCCTCGCCGAGGCGGTCCTCGTCGCGGCGCCGCAGGAACCGCGCGTCCAGCGAGAGGCCGCCGAACCCGGCCGCACGGAGCACGCCGAAGGGCACGTCGGGCGCGCAGCAGTGCACGATCGTGAAGGCATCGGAGGGCAGCACGACGCGGAGCCGTTCGGAGGCGGTATGGGCCTCGACGGCGGCGAGCCGCCCGAATCCCGAGGCGGTCGGCACGGTGCCGGCGAGCACCCCCGGCAGGCCCGGCTCGTCCACCTGCACCACGACCCGCGCGCCCGGTATCCGCGCGCGCACCGCCGCGAGGTGCGCGGCCAGCCCCTCGGCCAGCGAGTCGGTCAGGTCGCGCACCGCTCCGGGGTCGGCGAGCGTCTTGTCGCCGTAGCGCAGCTCGATGGCGCCCGCGAGAGTCCACGGCCCGCACACCTGGATCTTGAACGGCCCCTCGTACCCCTGCGTGACCTCCTCCAGGGCGTCCAGGTCGCGGTTCAGGTGGTCCCTGGCGCGGCGGACGTCGCGTCCGGGACGGTCGGTGAAGCGCCAGCCGGACGGCTGCACCTCCACCGGCAGCTCCACGAGCAGGGACGCGGTACGCCCGACCATGTCCGCGCCCACTCCCCGATCAGGCAGCTCCGGGAGGTACGGCAGGTCGGGAAGCTCCCCGAACACCATGCGCAGCGTCTCCACATGGTCATCACCGGGGTGGGAACCCACCCCGGTGGCACTCGCCGCGTTCCACGGAAACTCGCTCACAAGGCGCAAGCTTAGAAGCGCCTCGGGACGGACGGCACGGGAGACCGCGGCGGCGCGGGCCAGTGCGACGCAAGCCGATTCCAAGGACCTCCTCCTATCTGTAGTCGTGACCGGCGACATCGGCCCCGACCGCGGGCGGCACCGGCACCCCTGTGACGACGACGAGAGGAAACCACGTGAGCCGCCGTATGCGGGTCGTGCGGCAGAACATGCTGACCGACTGCGGCCCCGCCTGCCTGACCATGGTGCTGGACCACTACGGCCTGCGCACGACGACCCGCGAGGTGACCGAGAGGGCCGGCGTCTCGCGCGACGGGTTGACCGCGAGAGCCCTGGTGACGGTGTCCAGGGAGTACGACATGGACACGGTCGCGCTCAGGATCGCGCCAGAACGCGTCGCCGATCTGACCCTCCCCGCGATCGCCCACTGGAATCCCGCGCACTTCGTGGTCGTCGAGCGGGCCCGGCGCGGCCACGTGACCATCATCGACCCGGCGCTGGGCCGCCTGCGGCTGACGGCCGCCGAGTTCGCGGCCGGGTTCAACGGCGTCGTGCTCGTGCCCACGCCCGGACCCGGTTTCCGCCCCCGGCGGCTCGGCATCCCCACGCGCCCATGGCGGCGGAGGATGCCCGCCGACGTCCTGCGGCGCTCGCGTGGCCTGGTCGGCCTGGTCCTGCTGGCCTCGCTGCTGCTCCAGGCGCTCGGCCTCGTGCTGCCGCTGTCATCGGGAGTGATCGTCGACCGGATCCTGCCCTCGGGCGGCACCGGGCTCCTGCCCCTCGTCGGCGCCGGCATCGCGGTCGCCGCGGCGACGCAGCTGCTCCTGAGTTACCTGCGCGTACGGATGCTCACCGCGCTCCAGGTCAGGGCCGACCGCGACCTGACCACGGAAGTGGTACGCCACATGTTCGCCCTGCCGTACCGCTTCTTCGCCCAGCGGGGCACCGGCGATCTGGTGACGCGGATCCAGGGCGTCACGGCGATCCGGGAGCTGGCGACCGGGCAGGTGCTCCCGGCGATGCTGGACGGACCGCTCACCCTGGTGTACGTAGCGCTCGTGACCGTGGGCGATCCCGTGCTGGGCGGGTGCCTGCTCGCCGCGGTGGCCGCGCACGCGCTGCTGCTGTTCGGCAACAGGCGGCGTACGGCCGCGCTCATGCAGCGTCAGCTCGCCACCCAGGCCGACGCCCAGGGGCGGCTCATCGAGTCCATCAAGGGGATCGAGTCGCTCAAGGCCATGAGCGCCGAGTCCCGGGTGATGGACCGGTGGTCCGGTCTGCTCACGGCGCAACTGAACGCCGGCGCGCGGAGCACGACGGCCATCGGCGGGATGGCGGCCGTGCAGAACGCCATCCATCTCCTCACGCCCATGGCCCTGCTCTGGGTGGGGGCCTGGAGGGTGATCGACCACAGCATGACCCTCGGCACGCTGCTTGCGCTCAACGCCATCGGGCTCGCCACCGTAACCCCGCTGAACTCGCTGATGAGCGCCCTGCAACGGCTGCAGGTCGCCGGAGCGGCGATCGCACGGCTGGCCGACATCCTGGACAGCGACCCGGAGAGTGAGATGGGGGTGACCGGCCACGAGGCGGGCGCGGGAAGGGCTCCGGACCTCCGGGGAGACGTCGAGCTGCGCGGAGTCGGCTTCCGGTACGACCCGAGGGGCGCCTGGACGCTGCGCGACATCTCCCTGAGGGCGGAGCCGGGCCAGAAGATCGCCTTGGTCGGCCGCTCCGGCTCGGGGAAGAGCACCCTGGCGAGGGTCCTGCTCGGGCTGTACACGCCGGCGGAAGGCGAGGTGCGCTACGACGGCGTGCCCGTGGCGGCGGAGGAGATGCCCGCGCTGCGGCGCCGTTTCGGGGTCGTCACCCAGGAGCCCGCGCTGTTCACCGGGACGATCAGGGAGAACATCGCCCTCGGGGACCCGTCCGCCCCGATGGAGCGGGTGGTGGCCGCCGCCCGGCTGGCCTGCGTGGACGAGGACATCGCGCACCTGCCTTTGGGGTACGAGACGCCGCTGTCGGAAGGCCACGGCCTGTCCGGGGGCCAGCGCCAGCGGCTCGCCCTGGCCAGGGCGCTGCTCACCGAGCCTCGGATGCTGGTTCTGGACGAGGCCACCAGCCACCTCGACACCGCCACCGAGGCCGGCATCGAGGCCCGGCTGTCCGGGCTGCGGCAGACGCGGATCGTGATCGCCCACCGGCTCAGCACGGTCAGGGACGCCGACATGATCCTCGTCCTGCGTGAGGGGCGGATCGTCGAGCGCGGCCGTCACGACGACCTCATGGCCCTCGGCGGGGAGTACGTGACCCTGGTCGAGGGCCAGGACCTCGCCTCGGCCAGGACGGGGAATTGACCCTCGGATAGCCGTCACCAGGGGCAGTTAAGCCTGATCCAAGCCGATTCCAAGCGTGGCCTCGTAGATCTAGATGCTGTTGGGGGCGTTCCCCAAAGCAGCGAAAGGAGGGGCCAAACGTGAACAACCCGGAGATGCTCGGGCAGGTGCTCGACGACACCGAGCTCGACAAGCTCAGCGGTGGCCAGGTCAGGGTGGATGTCGGCATTTACATCGACCCGCCCGGCATCTGCGTCTCCGTCTGAGGCAACCCCGGTGACCGGGACCTGAACCCGGAAGCCGGTTATCCGTTCACAAGGGGCCTGGAGCGAGGTCGCCGCTTCAGGCCCTCGGGTCCCTCGGGTCCCTCAGCGGACGAGGCGAGGGCCATGATGGGAAGATGAAGCTCACCAAACACGGCCACGCGTGCGTGCGACTGGAGAAGGACGGGGCCACCCTGGTCATCGACCCCGGGGGCCTCACCGAGGAGTCCGCGCTCGACGGGGCGGACGCCGTCCTCATCACCCACGAGCATTTCGACCACCTGGAGGTCAAGCGCCTCGCCTCCCTCGGACCGGACGTGCCGATCTGGACCTGCGCGGCCGTCGCCAGGCAGTTGGAGGGCCTGAGCGCCAAGGTCGGCGTCATCGGGGACGGCGACTCGTTCACGGCGGCGGGCTTCGAGGTGGGGGTGGTCGGCAGGGACCACGCGGTGATCGCCTTCGACGTGCCCGTGGTGCAGAACGTCGGCTTCCTGGTCGACGGCGAGGTGTTCCACCCGGGAGACGCCTTCACCGTGCCGGGGCAGCCCGTGGGCACCCTGCTCACGCCGACCAGCGGCCCGTGGATGAAGGCCTCCGAGATGGTCGACTACCTGCTGGAGGTGGCGCCCAGGCGCGCCTACTCCATCCACGACGGCCTGTACAACGACATCGGGCTGATGCTGGTCGACGGCCTCCTCGACCGCCGGGGCAAGGCGCAGGGAGGCGACTTCCGCCGCCTCAAGACCGGCGAGAGCGTGGTCCTGGGCGGCTGACCCCACCCGCCTCACCCGGGCGCCTCAGAAGAACCCCAGGGGGCCTCAGGAGGACGTGGCGATGGTGGCGGAGCCGATGACGGCGTCCCCGCTGTAGAGGACGGCCGCCTGGCCCGCCGCGACCCCTGTGGCGGGGCTTTCGAGCTCGATGTGGACCACGCCGCCCGAGAGCTGGGCGCGGCAGCCGTACACCTCGCCATGCGCCCGGAGCTGCACGTGGCACGCCACCGGCTCGTACGGCTCGGCGAGCGGGCCGTTCCAGACCGGGCGCTCGGCCACGATGGAGCTGACCGACAGGGACGAGCGCGGGCCCACCGTCACCGTGTTGGACACCGGCTCGATCGACAGCACGTAGCGCGGGCGGCCGTCGGCGGTCGGCCGGTCGATGCGCAGGCCCTTGCGCTGGCCCACGGTGAAGCCGAAGGCCCCGGCGTGGGTGCCGACGACGGTGCCCGCCTCGTCGACGATCGGGCCCTGCTCGGCGCCCAGCCGCTCGGCCAGGAAGCCTCGCGTGTCGCCGTCGGCGATGAAGCAGATGTCGTGGCTGTCGGGCTTGTCGGCCACCGCGAGATCACGGGCGGAGGCCTCCTCGCGGACCTCGGCCTTGGTGGAGCCGCCCAGCGGGAAGATCGCGTGGGAGAGCTGCTCGCGGGTGAGGACCCCGAGGACGTACGACTGGTCCTTGCCGGGGTCGACGCTCCTGCGCAGCACGCCGTCTTCGAGCCGGGCGTGGTGGCCGGTGGCCACCGCGTCGAACCCGAGCGCCAGCGCCCGGTCGAGCACCGCCTCGAACTTGATCTTCTCGTTGCAGCGCAGGCACGGGTTGGGAGTGCGGCCGGCGGCGTATTCGTTGACGAAGTCCTCGACGACGTCGCGGTGGAACCGCTCGGCCATGTCCCAGATGTAGAAGGGGATGCCGATCACGTCGGCGGCGCGGCGCGCGTCCCTGGAGTCCTCCAGGGTGCAGCAGCCCCGCGCGCCGGTGCGGTAGGACTGCGGGTTGGACGACAGCGCGAGGTGGACGCCCGTGACGTCATGGCCGGCCTCGGCGATGCGGGCGGCCGCCACCGCGGAGTCGACGCCGCCGGACATGGCGGCAAGCACACGAAGACTCATAACACCGTCGAGGTTACCCGCCCTGCGACGCCGGCGGGCGTCCGGCAGATCTCCGCGCCCCCGCGACGCCGACAGGCCACCCGCAGATCTCCGCCCCCCGCGACGCCGACAGCCACCCGCAGATCTCCGCGCCCCTGCGATGCCGGCGGGCCACCGGAGATCTCCGCGCCCCGCGGCGGCCGGCGTTGGCACAGGCGCCGGACACCTGGGAGGATCGAGTGCCATGCGACTGTTCGGGCGTAAGAACGAGCCGGGTGAGCCGGTCCAGGCGATCGCCGGTTTCTGGGCGTGGTGGGCGCAGGCCCGGCCGAGGATCGACGCCCTGCTTGAGGCGGGCGACGGCCCAGGGCTCGCCGAGGAGCTGGTTCCGGCGGTCACCGCCCTCGATCCGGGGCTGGTCTGGGACATCGCGCCCGGCGGCGCCGCGCGGCAGGCCCTGGTGGTCTCGGCGGCCGGCAACCCCGAGCTCAGGCCGCTGGCCCACCGCTGGGCGCTCGCCGCGCCGCCGGCCGACGCGGTGTGGGAGTTCCACCCGTCCCGGCAGGCCAACCCGGGCGCCATCGACCTGACCCTCGACGTGGGCGGGCGGGAGTTCGCGCTCGACAAGCTGGTGCTCGGGCTGCGGGTGCCCAAGGGGACGCCGCGCATCGACGTCACCGCCTATCACCCGATATTTCCTGACCTGGTCGACGAGACCCGCATCGAGGCGGCCGTCCTCGCCCTCGACTGGCTGCTCGGCGAGGACGAGGTGGCCCGCTGGGTGGGCGACATCGTCGCCGCCACCTTCCAGCCCCTGGACGCCGTGCCCGCCGTCCACCTCCCCGCCGTGGTCGCCGACCTCGCCTCCGAGTACCCGCGGGACCAGTGGGCGCTCATGGAGGGCCAGACGGCCGGTGGGGCACCCCTGATCGCCACCGCACGCCATCCCCTTCGCCCGGTCGACTACCCGCTGCTCGACCAGCACATCGCGATCACGCTTCCGTACACCGAGGCCGATGACGACGGCCTGCCCGCCGGGGCGTCGTCGGCCGCGCTCCGCGAGTTCGAGGAGCGGCTGGCCCAGCGCCTCGACCGCCTGGACGGCACCGCCGTGCTCGCCGTCCACGTGAGCTCGGAAGGCACCCGCGTGCTCCACGTCTACGCCGACCCTTCGGGAGACGCGGCGTCGCGGGTCGGCGACCTGGCCGCGAGCTGGAAGGAAGGCTCACCCGACGTCGAGGTGACCACCGACCCCGGCTGGATCGCCATCTCCCCCTTCCTCAACTGAAACTGACCCACGCCCCGACCCTCCTTCCCAACCCGACCCGGGCGCGATACCAAGAAGCAAGGCGCGACCCCCGAGGCTCCCCTTCACTCCGCCCACGCGGGAGAATGTGAGGAGAACGCGTGAGTGATCAGCAGCAGATGACAGACCATTGGTGGTGGCGGCCCGGCTGGAGTATCGGGCGCCGCTTCTACACCTGGCACGTCACCTTCCAGCACGCCTCCGACGTCCATCGCCTCGCCCACGCCTACCGGCACGGTCTCACCGGCGTCGACGGCCTGGACCTGGTGCCCGATCAATGGCTGCACCTGACCATGCAGGGGCTCGGCTTCGTCGACGAGGTCAGCGAACAGGACGTGCGCGCGATCGTGGACGCAGCCATCCGGCGCCTCTCGGCGGTGCCCGCCTTCGAGATCAAGCTCGACTCGCCGCGCATCACCCCGGAGGCCGTCCGCTGGGAAGCGGCCCCCGCCGCGCCCGTGGCTGCCGTACGGCTGGCCATCCGCCAGGCCATCGCCGAGGTCTGGCCGGCCGTACCCGAGCCGGAGGAAGGCTTCGCCGCCCACATCACCATCGCCTACAGCAACGCCACCGGCCCGGCAGCCCCCATCGGCGAAGCACTGGACGCGGTTGACGCCTCGCCTGCCCTGGCCCGCATCGACACAGCGGAACTGATCGTGCTCGGCCGCGACCGCCGAATGTACGAGTGGGAGCCGTACGCCTCCGTCCCGCTGGGCGAGGCCTGAGTCACGGAACGCCGGCCAGGAGGCGGGGGATAGCACGATTCCCGCACATTACCCAAGGTAGCGGCACGATAATTAGGAGTGATCGAAGGTGGTTGGAGGCACACAGGGGCGCGGTCCGGGCGGGGCCGTGCCGGAGCACGATCGCGAGGGGCGCCGTGACCGCAGACCCGATCGACCCGCACGCCTCGGCCTGGCACCTGTTCGGCGCCGTCATGCGCCGCTGCCCAGAGGCCAGACCCAACCTCGGGCTACGCCGAGCCGGCGAACAGATGTACACCGACTTCTCCAACCTCGCCAAATGGGAACGCGGCGAACGCACTCCCCCGCCGGACATGATCCACCGCCTCGACCAGGTGTACGGCGCACACGGCATCCTCACCGCCCTGTACGACACACTCATCGCCTTGAAAACCACCACCGAATCAGCAGAACACCACACGGGTAGATATCCGAAAAATACTTTTGACGGCATTGGAGACGACGACATGGAACGTCGAGCCGCCCTCCACCTCCTCGCCGACCTCGGCACGCTCAGCGGCTTGGGCATCTCCACCGAACCCTTCCGCCGACTCCTCGACCTCTCCTTCGGCCACCCCCACCGAGCCCTTGAAGACTGGGAACTGGCCTGCGCCGACCACCTGCACGCCCTGCGTACCCGCCCTCCCGTCCAGGTCGCAGCCGACCTGCTCATCGACCTGATGACGGTCCGAGGCCAGTCCCGGGTCTCCACTCCGGCCGAGGTGACGGAGCTCCAGCGCATCACCGCCATGCTCTCCTCGCTCCAGGCCAACGCACTGACCCGGCTGGGCAATCACGGCACGGCCATCCGCTGGTGGTACAGCGCCCGTCAGGCGGCCGACGCCTCGGGGGACCTGGCGCTCCGCCTCCTCGTCCGGGCTGAGGAAACCGGCCACGGCCTCTACGGCCAACGCGACCCGGAAACGATCCTGCGCATGGTCCGCAGTGCCCAGCAGCTCACCGACAAGCCCTACCTCAAGCTGTTGACCACCGAAGCGAAGGCGCTGTCGATGCTCGGCAGGCACGACGAAGCACTCGGGAGGCTGGTCACCCTGCACAAGGCCGCGGAACAGGGCGGCACAGATCGGTATGGCTTCTGGAAGCCAGATGGGCTCCACTTCGCGGAAAGCTGGGTGTACGCCGGAGTGGGCAACGATTCCGCGGCGGGCACTGCCCGGGAGAAGGTGCTGAAGGCCACGCGGGACTACGTGTACCTCGTCAACATCCAACTGCACAGTGCACTGTGCACGGTCACCCAAGGCGGCATCGACGAGGGCCTACGTCAGGCGGCAAAAGCGATCGACGCGGTCACTCCCGCCTACCGCAGCCACCACGTGATCGAAACCGCCAACCTGGTCCTGCGCGCCGTCCCTCCCCACCAGCGGACTCGCCCGTCCGCCATCGAACTCCACACGCTCCTGACCGGCACGCCTCCGCAAAACGCCTGAATACTAAATACATCCGGCTTTGGGCTGACCGTCGAGTTTCATCCCGTCACCGCATCACCTGGTGGCGCCTGTGGACGCGGCGGCGGCCTGGCCAGAAAGAAGGCGCCATGTTGGACACGATGAGCGCCGATGAGCTTCGCGGAGCGCTGGCCGAAAAGGTCGCGGCCCGGCATCACCCCCGCTTTCATCATCGTCAGGTTGCGTAGGGCCTATGCGACGCAGACACAGCACGCGCATATATCCCACGCCCACTAACCTGCCGATGACGGATCAAAAAGGACGACATATCCGTCTCGCGAGAAGATTTCATGGTATCCCCGCTGTCGCAGCAGTTCGACGTCCGCAGCCTGGTCTTGGAGCGAATCGAAGTGCGGCTGCTTTTCTTTGAGGTCAGCCAGAATCCATGGGGCACGCTCGGGACGTGCTGCGGTCTTCGCAGCCCAGGCCACGACCTTTGTACGAGCCGACATGTTCGGACCGACGGCACTCGCCGCTTCTACGAGGACGTCGTCCGGAATCTGGCGCATGGCTTCCACAGCCGCTGCGGATCGGGGACCGGCCTTGTACCAGTTCGGCATGAACACGTTTCCGAATGCGAAGAAGGGCACGATACCAACTGCTACGACCGCTGTTACGACGGTCCAAGTCGGGGTGAACCAGTTCAATCGCCGTCCTTGAACGGCCCGGCGAAGCCGCACCGCTCCATCGACGCCGGCGCAGCAGAGGGCCATCACGATCGCGGCGTTGTAGTGGTAGCGCGTCCCCCACCAGCCGGCGGCGCCGGGATCGGTGGCAAGCATGCGTTCGGCCAGCAAGGCGGCGGGCGCCAGGACATAGGGCGACAGCAGTGGAAGGAAAAGGAGAGGAGCAATGAGCAGGAGAAGCGTCCACAATTTGGTGTCCGGGGTGGAAAGAACGCTAAGGATCTCCTGGGGCCGGGTCATGATGCGTGTGACTGCCGCGCCGGGGGTTCTGCCCCACTCGCTGTAGTACCAGTAACGGGCGGGGTCACCACCGAAGGCGGGCATGATCACGTTGCTGGTCAGCCACAGGAACCCCACGCCGGTGGCGATCATCACAGTGCCTGTACGGCGCCATTCGTGGACGAGGAGAAGGCTCACCCCGAGACCGATGACGAAGAGCGCCAGGTCTTCCTTGACCATGAGTAGGGCAACTGCCGCCGCCAGCACGTGCGATCGACGCCGGGCCTGCAGTCTTTCGAACAGAATTGCGGTGATCAGCGGTACGAAGGCGTACTCATGGAAGTGAAAGTTCACTGCCTCGGCGACGGGCCAGGACAAGAGGTAGGCGACACCGAGCAGATATGCGGCTCTTGCGCCGAGTACACGCTTGACATAAGTCCAGAAGGGCACCACTGCCAGGGAGAGAAGGGCAGCCTGCGCCACGATGAGCGTCTGCGGGCCGTTATGGATCCAGTACAGCGGAGCCAGCAACGCGAGGATCGGCGAGAAGTGATCCCCTAGCAGGGAGAATGCCGATCCGAGCTCCTGCCAGTTCCCCTTCACGAACGACAGGGGGGGACCGAAGTTCGCATACCCTCGTACACCCTGGTCGAAGATGACCAGGTCATAGATTCCTGTCCGGAATGTGTAGAATTTGACCAGCCCAAGCAGTGAGTATCCCAAGAAGGCTAATAAGGTAAGGGTTCCTACAAGACCGTGGTGGAGACACATAGGAGATCGACGCGTAGACATGACGCGGATCATCCCACGATTTCCGGTGTGCGACCGACGTCGGCAATGAGAGAATCATCCCAGCCCGACCGGTTGCGACGACAAGCCTGCACCAATGAGGGCGCTTCGAATCTCAAGCACCGACGGATCAACCTCACACAATCATGGATATCCGCCATGAGTCGAATAGTGTGTCATACCTCAACGACGCAAACGCGGAATTGCAGCACAAAATGGCGTGCCTTCGGCATCAAGTACGGGTTAGGGGAGGTTGAGGCGTAGGGCCTCGGCGATCCAGGTGTGGGCGCGGGTTTGTGGGGGTGGCCATGGGGTGTTCTGGATCGTGGCCACCAGTTCCCAGTGGCGTACGGCACGTGGGTCGTGCTCCTCGTAGCCCCGCGAGAGCGACCGCCGGAACTCCGGGGTGTCGGCCTCGCCGTGCATCGTGCCGAGCAGGGCCACCAGCCGGTCGAGGATCGGCCCCGCCTCGGCGGATGCGGGTTCCACCCCCTCGTCGAGGGCGGTGAGCGCGGTCTCGACCACGGCCTCGTTGACCTCATCCCAGCCCGCCGCGTCAGGCTTCCCGGCCCGCTGCCGCTTCTCCCAGAAGCCGGTGCTCTGCCGGCGAAGACTCGCCCGGTAGTCGTCGTCGGAGAGCAGCTCGACCAGCTCCAGCCACGCGTCGAGCTGCTCGATCGTCGGCTCGGCGGGCAGCTCGGGCACCATGGCCTCCCTCAGCCGCGTCAGCCACTGCTCGCGGGCGCGGATCCCGCCTCCGACCTCGGCCACGAACGAGTCCATCATCGCCTCGCGCTCGGCGGCCCCGAGGCGGCCGAGGGTGTTGAGCCTGCGCAGGTCGGCCTCTGAGGTGTCGCCCCGGTCGAGTGTGGCCCGCAGGACGGCCCGGGTGCGCTGCAGGGCCTTGAGCTGGGTCTCCACCGAGCGCAGGTGCAGGGCGAGCACCTGACGGAGATCGCGCTCGCCCAGGGAGCGGATCGTCGCGAGGTCGACGCCGATGTCGCGGAGGGCGCGGACGAGCTCCAGCCTCGCCAGGTCGCTCTCGCCGTACATCCGGTAGCCGGCCGGGGTGCGTGACCGCTCGGGCAGGACGCCGACGTCGGAGTAGAACCTGATCGTCTTCACCGGCAGCCCGGAGAGCTTGGAGAGCTGCCCGATCGTGTACGTCCCGTGGCCCATGAGGCCTACGTCAGACCGGCGCGGCGGGCGCGTTCGACGACGCCGCCGATCACCTCGACCAGCTCGTCCACGTCGGCCCTGGTCGAGGTGTGGCCGAGGGTGAACCGCAGCGACCCGCGCGCCCGTACGGCGTCGGACCCCATGGCCAGCAGCACGTGGGACGGCTGGGCGACGCCCGCGGAGCAGGCGGAGCCCGTGGAGCACTCGATGCCCTTGGCGTCGAGCAGCATCAGCAGCGCGTCGCCCTCGCAGCCGGGGAAAGAGAAGTGGGCGTTGCCGGGAAGGCGCTCGCCGGGATGGCCGTTGAGGATCACGTCGGGCACCGCCTCCCTGACCCTGGCGATCAGCTCGTCGCGCAGGGCCCGCAGCCGGGCCGCCTTCTCCTCCCGCTGCTCCACCGCCGCCCGTACGGCCGCGGCGAACCCGGCGATCGCCGGGGCGTCCAAGGTGCCCGAGCGCACGTCGCGCTCCTGACCACCGCCGTGGAGCACCGGGACCGGGTCGACGCCGCGCGCCAGCAGCAGCGCTCCCACGCCCATCGGGCCGCCGAGCTTGTGCCCGGACAGGGTGAGCGCCTCGACGCCCGACTCCGCGAACGAGACCGGCAACTGCCCCACGGCCTGGACCGCGTCGGTGTGGAACGGGATGCCGTGCTCGCGGGCGATCGCCGCCAGCTCGGGGATCCGCTGGACAGTGCCGACCTCGTTGTTGGCCCACATGACGCTGACCACGGCGACGCGCCCGGGATCGCTCTCGATCGCCGCCCGGAGGGTGTCCGGATGGACGCGGCCGTACTCGTCGACGGGCAGGAGCTCGACGGACGCGCCCTGCCGGTCGCCCAGCCAGTGGGCGGGATCGAGGGCCGCGTGGTGCTCGACGGCGCTGATCAGCACCCGGTCGGCCCCCGCGGCCTGGCGGCGCGCCCAGAAGAGCCCCTTGATGGCGAGGTTGTCGGCCTCCGTGCCGCCGGAGGTGAAGACGACCTCGCTCGGCCGTGCTCCGAGCGCGCCGGCGATGGTCTCGCGCGACTCCTCGACGACCCTGCGAGTGCGGCGGCCCGCCGCGTGGAGGGACGAGGCGTTGCCGACGCGCACGAGCTGTGCGGTCATCGCCTCGATCGCTTCGGTGAGCATCGGCGTGGTCGCCGCGTGGTCTAGGTATGCCATGACGTACCCAGGGTACCCAGTTTGCGACTGTACCGTCTGGACGGTATAGTTCCGGATGTGAGGAAAGATGAGCTTTTGGACGCGGCGGAAAGGCTGCTAGCCGATCAGGGGGCCCCGTGCCTGACCCTGTCGGCCGTGGCCGAGCGCGCCGGCGTGAGCAAAGGCGGTCTCCTCTACCACTTCAACACCAAAGAGGCCCTGGTCAAGGGCATGATCGAGCGGCTCGTCGCCGACTTCGACCACTTAGTCGCATCCCAGGACGAAAGCACCTACACCCGGGCCTACCTCGCCGCGACGTTCATCGCGATCAAGAGCGGGCGCCTGAGACGCTGGGCGGTGGTCACCGGCGCGGCCGGCGACCCCGAGCTGCTCGCGCCCCTGCGCGAGGCGATGGCCAGGTGGCATCGCGAGGGCATGGAGACCGAGGCCGACCCGATGGCGGCGCAGATCGTCCGGCTCGCGTGCGAGGGGTTGTGGGATGTGGTGACCCACGACCCGGGCTTCTACGGCGAGGCCCACTACGAGGAGCTCCACCGCGGGCTCCTGGCGCTTCTCGCGAGCCCTTGACCCTCCCGGCGCTTCTCAAGAGCTTTTGACCCTCCTGAGGCTCCTCAAGAGCCCTTGACCCTGGCGCTCACCCTTCCGGGCCGTTCCAGGAAGGGCCGTCCCCGTGCGCGGTCCCGCCTGACCCGGGCCGCCTCCGGCCGGTCCCGGTCTTTCACCCGGGGGCCGGGCTCCGTACTCCCCCCGTCCGCCTGAGCAGGGCAGGCTGTTCCCTGCCGCGCCCCGGCCCGGCAGGCGTGCCTCCCCAACCCGGACGCGCCCCTGGTACGGCCCCGCCTGACCAGCGACGGCGTCGCGCGCCACCACGGCGTGCCAGGAGCGGCAGACCCCCCACGTATCCACACACCCTTACGCCCTCGTGCAGAACCCTTGAAAGGACCCTGTGATGACCCGCGACCTGAGGACCGCCCGCTCCCGGGCGATCCTCACCTTCGTCCTCGCCGGCCTCATGTGCGGCACGTTCACCGTGCGCATCCCCGCGCTGACCGACAAACTCGGCCTGTCCGAGGCCTCGGTCGGCGTCGTGCTCCTCTCGTGGGGGCTCGGGGCGCTGGTGACCATGCAGTCCATGCGCGGGGTGATGGCACGGGCGGGCAGCCGCTCCGTCCTGCGGGTCGGGGCTCCGCTCTGCGCGGCATCGCTGCTCGGGGTGGCCTTCGCCCCGTCGTTCCCGTGGATGGTGGTCGCGGCCGGGCTGTTCGGCATGTTCTTCGGGGCCGTGGACGTCGCGATGAACGCGCAGGGCTCGGCGGTGGAGCGCGCCTACGGCCGCCCGCTGATGAACGGCATGCACGCCGGCTGGTGCGTGGGCGCCATGTCGGCCGGCCTGCTCGGCACCGTGGCCATCTCGGCCGGGGTGTCGTTCACGGCCAACCTGGCGGCGGTCGCCCTGGTGTCGGCCCCCGGAGCGTATCTGCTCAGCCGCGGCTTCCTGCCGGACCCGGTGTCCACCGAGACCGGATCCGGCGAGACGAGGCGGCGGATGCCCCCGGTGGTGTACCTGCTCGGCGCGATCGCGTTCGGCGCCTTCATGGTCGAGGGCGCCGTCGCGGACTGGAACGGCCTGTTCCTGCGTGACACCATCGGCGCGCCCGAGGCGGTCGCCGCCCTCGGCTACCCGATCTTCGAGGCGGGCATGCTGGTCTCCCGGCTCACCGGCGACCGGCTGCGCACCGGGTTCGGCGCCCGCCGCCTGATCATCGCCGCCGGGCTCGCCACGGCCGCGGCCTTCGCGCTCGTGATCACCACGTCGTCCCCGGTGGTCGCCGTCGGCGGGATGATCCTCATCGGCCTCGCCGTCGCGACGGTCTCGCCGATGGCGATCTCGCTGGCCGGTACGGCCACCGGCAACCCGGGCCCGGCCATCGCCCAGACCGGTGCGATGGGGTACGCGGGCCTGCTCCTCGGGCCCGTGGTGATCGGCTTCATCAGCCACGCCGCGACGCTGCGGGTGGCGCTCGGTGTGGCGGTGGTGCTGGGCGTGCTCATCGCGGTGGCCGCGCGCTTCCTGCCCCGCTCGGAGACGCGTACGGAGACGCGTACGGACGGCGCCGAGATCCACGAGCTCGCGGACAGGGAGCCCCTGAAGCTGGCCGCGTGACCACGACGGTCACACCGGCGCCCGGCCAGGAAGCGGACGGCGCCGCCCCCGCCTTCGCGGGTGCGGCGCCGTCCTCTCCACGTGTGACCGCCGTCGGCGGGCGAGGTGGTTACTTGCGCTTGTCGACCTCTTCGGTGAGCTGCGGGACGACCTGGTTGAGGTCGCCCACGACGCCGAAGTCGGCCAGCTCGAAGATCGGAGCCTCAGGGTCCTTGTTGATCGCGATGATCGTCTTGGCGGTCTGCATGCCGGCCCGGTGCTGGATGGCCCCGGAGATGCCCGCCGCGATGTAGAGCTGCGGCGACACCGTCTTGCCGGTCTGCCCCACCTGGAACTGGTGGGGGTACCACCCGGCGTCGGTCGCGGCGCGCGAGGCGCCGACGGCGGCGCCGAGCGCGTCGGCCAGCCTCTCGATGATCGAGAAGTTCTCGGCCGAGCCGACTCCACGGCCGCCGGAGACCACGATCGCGGCCTCGGCGAGCTCGGGGCGGGCGCCCTTCTCCTGCACGACGCGCTCGACGACCCTGGCCGTCTTGGCCGCGTCGGACAGCGAGAGCGACACCTGCTCCTCGGCCGCCGCTCCCGCGGAGGCCTCGGGGGCGGTGGAGTTCGGGCGGACCGCGACGATCGGGGTGCCCTTGACGACCTTGGACTTCACGTTGACGCCGCCGCCGAAGATCGACTGCTCGGCGACGAAGCCGTCACCGAGGCCGACCGCGTCGGTGAGCACGCCGGAGTCGGTCTTGATGGCCAGGCGCCCGGCCACCTCCTTGCCCTCGGCGGTCGCGGCCACGAGGACCGCCGCCGGAGAGGCCGAGGAGACGAGCTGGGCCAGCAGCTCGGCCTTCGGCGCCACGACGTAGTCGGTGATCTCGGCGGAGTCGGCGACGTAGACCTTCTCCGCGCCGTACTCGGCCAGCTTGGCCTTGGCGTCCGCGGAGTAACCGGGACCGGCCCACACCGCGGAGGGAGCGCCCAGCGAGCGGGCCAGCGTCAGCAGCTCCAGGGTGACCTTCTTGACCGCGCCGTCGACGTGCTCGACGAGAACCAGAATCTCAGCCATCGGTCCCCCTTAGATGAACTTCTTCGACGCGAGGAAGTCGGCGGCCTTGGAGCCGCCGTCGCCCTCGTCCTTGACGATGGTGCCGGCCGCGCGCGGCGGGGCGACGGCGAACTCCGCCACCTCGCTCCAGGCGCCGCCCAGGCCGACCTGGGAGGTGTCGATCTCCGCGTCCGCGACGCCGAGGGTCTCCACCGGCTTCTTCTTCGCGGCCATGATGCCCTTGAAGGACGGGTAGCGCGGCTCGTTGATCTTCTCGACCACGGAGACGACGGCGGGCAGCGTGGCCTCGACCCTGTCGAAGCCGTAGTCGGTGACCCGCTGGATCTTGATGGCGGACCCGTCGATGTCGACCTTGCTCGCCAGCGTGAGCTGCGGCGCGCCGAGGCGCTCGGCCAGCATGGCGGCGAGCACGCCCGTGCGGGCGTCGGTGGACTCGGAGCCGAGGATGACCAGGTCGAAACCGATCTTCTTCAGCGCCTGGGCCAGGGCGTAGGAGGTGGACAGCGCGTCCGAGCCGTGCAGGGCGTCGTCGAGGAGGTGGACGGCCTTGTCGGCGCCCATCGCCAGGGCCTTGCGGATCGTGTCGGAGGCCTTGCTCGGGCCCATGGTGAGGACGGTCACCTCGCCGCCGTGGGCCTCCTTGATCTTCAGCGCCTCTTCGACGGCGTATTCGCACAGCTCGTTGATGACACCGTCCGCGGCGTCACGGTCGAGCGTGTTGTCCTTCGAACTCAGCTTGCGCTCGGTCGCCGTGTCGGGGACCTGCTTCACGCAGACGACGATGTTCATGGCCGGTGGCCGACCTCCCGTTTCACAGGCGCCACCACATCGCTGGGCTGGCGCCGATTCCTCGGCACGTGCACGTGGGGTACGCACACGTCGTGCGGGCTGCCCCGGTGACCGGCACCGGGAGCCGCCTCCAGACTGTCATGCGCCCTGGGGCGCCGTGACGTTGGGTGGCCCGGGACGATCTCCGTGTCGGGGACCATCCCTTCCTCCCGTTATGTTACCCGCTAGTAGCTTAGGGGCAAACTCGCAGCCGTACCGGCTCTCGCGACCTTCATTTCCCACCCTACCGAACCTTATTCCAGAGCTTCCGCGCACGGCGGATCAGCTGGCGAACGCGACCATCACGAGCACGACCATCACCGTCGCCAGGGCGAGCAGCAACGTGGAAGGGCTGAACAGCGCGGTCAGCGCGGCGTACAGACCGACCGTACCCGCCCCGCCGACCAGGTCGAACACCACGCGCGCCCGCGCTCTGGCCGCGACGCCCAGCCCCGCGTCGACCAGCACCCCGATGCCGTACGCCGCGAGGACCAGCAGGGACATCTCCGGTACGTACGCCCGCACGGCGGCGGCGACCAGCCCGGAGACGACGCCCGTGCCGACCACCCAGCGCTTGCGCACCTTCTCGCGATGCCGGGCCAGCGCCTCGTCGACGGAACCGGAGGCCTCCCGCGCGCCCGGCCTCCACTCCTGGGTGGGAGGCTCGCGGACCCCGGAGACGGGCCGCCGCGCCGGGGGCACCGACACCTGCGGCGCCACGACGCCCAGCCTGGCGCAGAGCTGCGCCGCCGTGGGCCGGGCAGCGGGGTCGGCCCGCAGGCACTCGCCCAGCAGCGGCACCAGCCACGAGGGCACCTCATCGAGGTCGGGCTCGTGGTGGACGACGCGGTAGGCCACCGCCGTCGCCGGCCCGGTGCCGTACGGCTGCCGTCCCGAGGCGGCGTAGGCCACGGTGGCGCCGAAGGAGAACACGTCGGCCGAGGGACCCGCCTCCCCGCCCTCCAGCACCTCGGGCGCGAGGTATCCGGGCGTGCCGAGCACGGCGCCCGAGGCGGTCACCGAGGCGGAGTCGAGCGCGTACGCGATGCCGAAGTCGATGACGTGGGGCTCCCCGTCGCCGATGATGACGTTCGCCGGTTTCAGGTCGCGGTGCACGATGCCGGCTCCGTGGATCGACGCCAGCGCCTCCGCCAGCCCGCGCGCCAGCCGAACCAGCTCCTCGCCCCGCAGCGGGCCCCCGGTGGAGACCACCGCCGCCAGGGACCGGCCCTGGACGTACCGGGTGACGAGGTAGGGCCGGGGGCCGGTCAGGGAGGCGTCGAGCACCTCCGCGATGTGCGGGCCCCGCACCCGGCGCATGGTCTCGACCTCGCGGCCCAGCCGGGCGAGCGCCGCCTCGTCGGCCGCGACGTGCGGATGCAGGACCTTGACCGCGACCGTGTGCCCCTCGGGGTCGAGCGCCAGGTGGACCTCGCCGAACCCGCCCGCTCCGAGCCGTGACAGCAGGCGGTAGGGCCCGAGCTGACCAGCCGTCGGCACGCTCATGGCACTCCTTCCGGCCCCGTCTACGCGATCGCGCCCTCGGCGAACCTTTTTCCAAAGTCGCGATCGAGGAAACGATGACCAGGTCATTTACTCCAGAAGGCGAGGAATCCGAGGCCGAGGTTGTTCATGAGGTCCTTGACCAGGCCGCCGATGAGACCCATGGCGCTGCTCCTGGCGTGGTCGCTCAGAGCGCTGATCGCCTTCGACGGCGCCTGCCAGGGGATCCAGGAGGGAACGGCGGACATCGCGGTCACCACGGCGAAGAACGCCAGGGTGCCGACGATGATCGTCGCCACCATCCCCGCACCCGGGCTGCGGATCACGGCGGTGAGCGTGCGGGCCACGGCCTTGCGCGGCGGCCCGCCACCCGGCAGCAGGAACAGCCCCCCGACGAACGCCGAGGCCGCCCACGAGGCGGCGGCGTCGGTGGTCATCCCGCCGAGGAAGTACAGCGCGCCCCACACGCACAGGCCGAACATCCCCGCCAGCGGCGTGACCACGACCGTCATGAGAGCGGCCTTGATCAACGCCCACGGCGTGCCGAGCACGGCGAGCAGCGGATCGCTCGCGCTGTTCCCCCGGACCGAGCGGCGCTCGGCCAGGTCGCTCCAGAGGTACTCGCCGACGCGCAGGCACAGGGCCACGACGACCATGAGGACGCCGACCAGCACGGGGAGCATGCGCGCGCTCGCGAGCGCGACGACCAGCATCAGGGCCGCGAGGAGCGGGTGCCCGGTGCGGTAGCGCGGGCGGTCGGGCTCGCGCCTTCGCTCCTGCTCGGCCGCGTACGGCCCCCGGCCCTGCTCTGGCGCGTACGGGCCGCGCCCCTGGTCGGGGAGGTGCGGGCGGGCGTTGGTCGGCGGGGGCGCGACGCCCCGGGTGGCGGGCCCCATGGGCGGCGGCGGAGGATAGCCCGCCACCCGCTGGTCCACGTAGGGCGCCGGGGCGTGCTGCCCGGGATGCCCGTACGGCGCGGGCGGGTAGGCCGGAGGGGGCGCGAACCCCGGGCCGCCCGGAGGCGGCAGGAAGGCGGCGGGCGCGGCGGGCGCGGCGGGCGGGGCCGGCGGCGGCGCGGCGGCGCGGTTGCCGCGCCGGCGCTCACGCTCGGCCTCGGCGTACCGCACGGGGGGCAGCAGGTCGGAGTAGCTGTCCTCGGACGCCGGCTTCGTACGCTTGGTCGGCGGGAGGTCGTCGAGCGCGCGGTCGGCCGCCGTGCCGTTCAGCACGTGGGTGCCGTCGGGTGTCGAGCCGTTCAGCACATGCGTGCCGTCGGAGGCGGCGCCGTTCAGCACGTGGGTGGCGTCCGGGACGGACCCGTCGAGCACACGGGTGCCGTCGGGGACCTGCCCGCTCCCCTGGACGGTGTCGAGCCTGCGGGTGTGGCCGGTCCGCGCCGGCGGGCCCTCCTGGAAGGAGGTCACGCTCGGGTCGAGGGACCTCGCCATCGCCAGCAGGCCCTGGGCGCTCGGCCGGGCGCCCGCGTCCACCGCGAAGGCGGCGCGCAGCCAGCCACGCAGCCACGGGGGCGCCTGGTCGATGCTGGCCCGGCCCTCCATGATGTTGTAGCAGACGATCTCGAACGAGCCCGACCCGAAGGGCGGCTTGCCCGTCGCCCCGAAGAACACCGTGGCCGCCAGCGCGTGCACGTCGGCCGCCTGGGTGATCCCCTCGTCCCTGATGATCTCGGGCGCGAGGTAGCCGGGGGTGCCGACGAACATGCCGGTCTGCGTGAGCCGGGTCGCGTTGACCAGGTGGGCGATGCCGAAGTCGATGACCAGCGGGTCGCCGTCGACCAGCATGACGTTCGCCGGCTTGAAGTCGCGGTGGATGACGTCGGCGGCGTGGATGGCGATCAGCGCCTCGGACAGGCCGCGCGCCAGCCGTATGACCTCGCGCGCGGACAGCGGGCCGTCCGAAAGGACGGTCTCCTCCAGCGTGCGGCCGGGCGCGAACCTCGTCACGATGTAGGGCGTGGCCCCCGTCAGCTCGGCGTCGAGCACCTCGGCGACGCGCGGGCTGCGCACCCGGCGCATGGTCTCGACCTCGCGGGTCAGGCGGTCGCGGGCCTTGAGGTCGGCCGCCACGTGCGGGTGGAGGACCTTGACGGCGACCTCCCTGCCCTCCTGGTCGAGGCCGAGATGGACGACGCCCATGCCGCCCTCGCCCAACCGGCGCAACAGCCGGTAGGGACCGAGTCTGTCCAGCGTCTCCGGCACCGTTTCCCCCGTCATCCTGCCTTCCTTTGAAGGCCTTCCAATCGATCGAGCCAGGTGGACACGTCCACCGGACTCCAGACTGCCTCCCCGGCGGGCATGACGAGCAGGCTCACCGCGTAGACGGCCACGAGCGCGGCCGCAAGGCCGAAGATCACGGTGATCGCCGCCGCGGCGCCCTTGGAGGGGAAGGCGGCGGCCAGAGCCCTGGTCATCTGGCGGCCCGGCCCCTCGACGCCCGGCCCCGCGCAGATGACCCACAGGGAGACGGCGACCCCCCAGCTCAGAGCCATGCTCCCGGACGACTTCACGAGGAAGGTCAGGACGAGCGTGACCGGCACGCCCAGGATCAGCGCGTACGGCACGAGCGCGACGGTCACGCCGATGGACTTGGCCAGCGCCCCGGGCTGCCCGAGCACGCGGAGCACGTCGGAGGCGGCGGCGGAGGCCGGGCGTCTGGTGGCGAGTTTCGGCTGGGCGATGTCGGCGGCCCTGAGGAGCATGGCGGCGACGACCCCCAGCGCCGTCACCACGACCGGGACCACCACGGCGGCGCCGACGACGACGAACAGCGCCAGCACGCTCGCCACGCCGTACACCGGCGACCGCCGCAGCAGGTCGTCGCCGTGGCCCTGGTGCTGCCCCAAGCCGTGCGTCGCTTCCGGCGGGAGGTGCACGGTCGGCACGTAGGGCGCGGGATGCTCCTGCCGCACGTGCGGCGTCATCTCGAACAGGTCGGGGGCCTGCTCGAAGAGCGCCTGATGGTGGTACGGCCGCGCGGGGGGCCCTGCCGGGGACGCCTGCGCGGCCGGGGGCCGCTGGTGCGAGCGCGGCGGCGGCACCGGCCCGGCCGGCCCCGCCGGGGACGCCGGGGTGGCGCGGTAGGGCTTGGCCTGGACGTCGAGGTCGCTCAGCTCCTCGGGCCTCACGCGCCGCGTCGGCACCTCGCCCTGGTCGAGCGGCGCGGGCTGGGCGGCCTTCCACGGCTGGGCGGGCGTCGGCGGGGCGTACCGGGTGGGCACCTGGCCCTCCCCGGAGCCCTGCACCCCGGAGCCCTGGACTCCGCCGCCCTGCATCCCGGCGCCTCGCACCCCGCCGCCCTGGGCTCCGGTGCCCTGGGCCCCGGTGCCCTGGGCCCCGGTGCCCTGGGTCCCGGTGCCCGGGCGGGCACCGGGCGCGTCGGTGGAGACCGGCCGCTCGCGGGAGATGCCGGCCCTGCGAAGCTCGTCGCCGGTCACGCGGACGGTCGGCCACGGGTCGCCTGCCACGGCCCCGGGGCTCTGCGGCGCCTCGCCGAGCAGGGACACGTACTCCTCGGCGGGCTTGGCCGGTGCGACCGGCGTGCCCGGAGACGGCACCCCGGGGCGCATGGCCGTCCCCGTGGCCGGATTTCCCGACATGTCAGGAACCGTGAGGATCTCGTCGGGGACGTTTGGACGGCCCTGCCCCGGGCCCGGAGGCACGAGCCGGGAGAGCTGCGCGGCGAGCTCGGCGGCGGTGGGCCGCCTGGCCGGCTCGCGCTGGAAGGCCGCGCGGAGCAGCGGCCGCAGGATCGCCGGGGCGGCGTCGACGTTGGCCTTGCCCGCGGTGATGTTGTAGAACACCATCTCCAGCGTGCCCTTGCCGAACGGCGGCTGGCCCGTGGCGGCCATGAGCATCGTGCCGGCCCAGGCGTGGACGTCGACCTCCGGCCCGGCCTCGTGTCCCTCGATGATCTCGGGGGCGAGGTAGCCGGGGGTGCCGATGAACATGCCGGTCTGCGTCAGCCGGGTGGCGTCGACGGCCTGCGCGATGCCGAAGTCGATCAGCACGGGCTCGCCGTCGAGCATCAGCACGTTGCCGGGCTTGAGGTCGCGGTGGATGATCCCGGCGGCGTGCACCGTGGCGAGGGCATCGGCCACACCATAGGCGAGCCGCAGCAGCGGGCCGACGGCGAGCGGTCCGTCCTGCTTGACCGTGTCGTCCAGGGGCTTGCCCGGGACGTAACGGGTCACGATGTAGGGGCGGCTGCCGGTGACGTCGGCGTCGACGACCTCGGCGATGTGCCTGCTGCGCACACGGCGCATGGTCTCGACCTCGCGCGCGAGCCTGCGGCGCGCCACGTCGTCCCCGGTGACCTCGGCGCGCAGGACCTTGACGGCGACCTGCCTGCCCTGGGAGTCGAGGGCGAGATGGACCACGCCCATGCCGCCTTCACCGAGCCGCCGGAGCAGCCGGTAGGGGCCCAATCGGTCGTCCTGATTCATCTGATCTCCGGCGGTGCCCCGGCATTGGTGTCCGGAGTGAAGCGCCTTGCTCCAATTGTCACATTTCGCTTACTTTGCGCAATGCCCATACCGGAAAACACCGGTCGGCAATTGATGACGTGGCCCGCCGACAGAGCCGGCTGCCATCGCGGCGGGCAACCCCCGTTGCCAGCCGACCGGTAGCCGACCGCCCCCGTGCGGCTACCGCTCTCTCCCTTCGGCCCATAGTGGCGATGAGAGCACTCCGCGGGCATCCGCCCGCGGTTCTTGACGGCACGTAGCACCATACCGGCTTAAACCCCGCCCATGAGATGAACCAGGAGGCCACATTCCCGGTAGTACAACGGATAAAGCGGCCCCCAGGGTTTCCCATATCCGGAAAGTCTTACAGGGCGGACACCTCACTGGGCGAGTGCCACCACGTCGGCGGTCTTCAGGCGGGTCAGGGCCTCACCGGCGAGCGCCAGCTTGGAGCCCCTGATGCCGCTGCCGATGACGACGTACGGCTGCCGCGCGACCTCCGCGTCCACGAGCACGGGCCAGTCGTCGGGCAGGCCGAGGGGCGTGATGCCCCCGAACTCCATGCCCGACATCTCCACGGCTTCCCGTTGCGGGGCGAAGGAGGCCTTACGGGCGTCCAGGTGCCGGCGGATCACGCCGTTGACGTCCGCGCGCGTCGTCGCGAGCACCATGACGGCGGCGTAGCGCGTCTCGCCGCCCCGCTTCGCCGCCACGATCACGCAGTTGGCCGACTCCCCCAGCCCCACGCCGTACCGCTCGCAGAAGGCGGCGGTGTCGGCGAGTGCCGGGTCGATGGGCGCCACCGCGACCTCGTCGGTCATGGTCGCAACTGCCCGGGCCACCGGGTCGGCGAGCAGGTCGCGCCGTTCCCCCGCGGGCACCCAGTCGAGCGTGCCCAGCCTCATGGGTCACCCCTCCTTCAGTACGCGGTGATGAAGCTCGGTCACCACCTTACGGGCGGACTCGAAGGCCCCGGCCTGCCAGGCGATCAGGTGGGTGAGCCAGTCGCCCGCGAAGTAGACCCGTCCGGCGGGCCGCTGGAGCAGCGAGAACCCGTTCATCGACGGCCAGCGCACCCACGAGCCCTCGATGTGCGGCTGCCGCCGCCAGGCGACCGAGACGCTCGTGAGCAGGTCTTGGCCGTACCTGCCTCCGTGGACCTTCCGTCCCTGGACCAGGGCCCGGCGCAGGCGCTCACGGTGCGGCAGCCCGTCGTAGCTCTCGGCGTCCTGCCCGGTGTTGTAGTAGCCGACGATCAGGCCGCGCTCGGTGTGGAACCCGTAGGAGGGGTACCAGATGTGGCCCACGTCCAGGTCGGTCTCGGTGGCGCCGCCGTACACGCGGTCCTCGATCTCCCACCAGCGACGGCCGAATTCGAGGCCGAGCTTGCCCGCCGACAGCGGGACGGGGGCGGAGAGCGCGGCCCTGACGTCGGCGCCGAGGTTGCCCGGGATCTTCGCGAGCAGGTGCGGGGGGAGCGCCGCGACGCAGTAGTCGGCCTTCAGCGGGGCCCCGTTCTCGACGGCGACCTCGACCCCCTCGGGCCGGTTCGTGATCTTCGTGACCCGCGTGCCGGTCCTGATGCGTTCGGCGCCGACGCGTCCCGCGAGCGCGCGGACGATGGAGTCCATCCCGCCCACGGGCTGGAACATCGGCATCGCCTGCTCGTAGCCCGCGTCCATGGTCAGCATCCGGCCGAGGCCCTGGCTCAGGATCTCGGTGAGCGAGGGCGGCGGGCCGAGGGGGGTGCCCGGCCCGACTCCCGGGTTCACGCGGTACCCCCGCCGCTCGCCGCCGGTGTACCCGCGCGTCTGGCCGATCTCCCCGAACTCGGAGAGGAAGTCGAGCAGCCGTTCCTTGTCGGCGCCGGTCAGCTCGGCGTCGAGCGCCCCCGCGTCGGTGGCCTTGGCCAGCAGCTCGGAGATGTACCCGTAGGCGTCGGCGCGGGCCGTACGGGCGCGCACGGGCCGCTTCATGCCGGCCGTGAGGACGTAGGCGCCGGCGTTGTTGTTGACGAAGACCTCAAGGGGGACGCCCAGCTCGCGGCAGTAGTCGAGCGTCACCATCCACTGGGCGATGCGGGCCGGTCCCGCGTTGAAGTAGGTGCCGGCCCCGAAGGCGACCCGCTGGGTCTCACCGCCCGCACCCGAAGTGTCCGGCAGCTCGGTCACGGCGTCCCCGCCGCGCAGGGTCAGGCTGCGCCCGCCCACGCGGTCACGGGCCTCGACGACCGTGCAGTCGTACCCGGCCTTGCCCAGCTCGTACGCGCACGCCAGCCCGGCCACGCCCGCGCCGAGCACGAGCACCCTGGCCGGACCCCCGCCGCGCAGGGAGAAGTCGGAGGGCTGCGGCGGGACGTACGGGGCCGGGGCTCCCGCGCCGCCGACGGGGCGCACGGGCGCCGTCTCCTTGGAGGGGGCCAGTCCCAGCACCCCCATCGCGGCGTACATGGCGCCGGCGCCACCGGCCGCGCCGATGCCGACGAGCAGCGACCTGCGCGTCAGCCGGTCACGCCCTGGTAACCCATCGGTCTCCATGGGTCAGCCGTACACGCCGCTGCCGCAGGCCACCTGGCCCGCGAGCGTCGCGAAGACGCCGAGCAGGCCCATGATGTCGCGGAAGTCCTCGGTGGTGAACTCGGTGTGCCGGGGGCCCACCAGCCGGACGCCGGGGACGAGGGCGCAGCCCGAGGCGATGGCGGTCGAGTTCCACTCGACCCCGAGCGTGAACGGAGGCGCGACCTCGTGGGGCCGGAAGTCGCTCAGGCGGTTCAGCGCCCGGGCGGCGGCCTCCCGGATCAGCGCCTGGGCGACGCTGGGCGGCAGCAGCTCGGCGGAGAACCTGTCGATGCCCTTCTTGACCGCGACGGTCTCGACGTCGCCGAGGAGCGCGCGGGCCTCCTCGCAGACCGCCTCGTCACCGGTCACCAGCGCGACCGGCACCCCGAGGAACCCGGCGAGCCCGGCCACCAGCCGGGTCTCCCCGCAGACCTCGCCGTTGAGGTAGACGTTGTGGATCTCCTTGCCCATCCACGTGTGGTTGAGCACTCCGTGCTGGACGCCGGCCCGGGCGTGGTACCCGGCGAAGCAGGCGGCCTGGAAGTCGGCGGTCAGCCCCTGGGCCATGCGCATCGGCTTACCCGGGCCCCGGATCAGCGAGGCCCTCGCGTCGAGCAGGTCGACGCGGAGGTTCTTGGTCGATCCGTGGGCGTCGTTGACGACCACGGCGGAGGCGCCCGCCTCGAAGGCCCCCGCGATCACGGCACTGGCGTCGGCGGTCATCAGCTCGCAGCCGCGCTCGTAGCCCCGGCCCCCGGCGTGCATCTCCTCGGGGTCGGTTAGCCCGGTCACGCCCTCCATGTCGACCGACAGGTAAACCTTCATCGCCGTCCCCAGCTCTCCACCCGCTCCATGTCCTCCGCGTTCATGAACCCGAACTCGTCAAGCATGGTCGACTCGATCCCCCTCCGCCATGGTTCGGGGATCTCCTCGACGGCCGGAGGGTAGCACCGCTCCAGCCACAAGGTGGACTCGCGCGTCGCCCCGAGGTACCCGGCGGCCCTCGCGAAGGGGGTGTCCTCGATGCCGGGCACGTGGGCGCAGCCGTACTCGATCATCTCCTGGCCCCCGTACGGCGGCGGCTGCTGCCACTTGCGCGCAACCGGCCGGTCCGCGGTGATCGTGGTCTTCATCGGGCGCCGCTCGATGGCGGCCTGGATGAGCTCCTTGTACAGGCACTTGCCGCACCGGCCGCACGGGCCGTCGCTGTCGCCGCGCAGGCACCAGCGCACCTGGTCCCGCAGCTCGGAGCCGAGCGCGAGCCGCATCGTCATGGCCTCGCTGATCCCGCCCACCGGGAGGACCAGGGGCAGCCCCGCGGCGGCGAAGAGGCGTCCCCACGGCCCGTGGGCCGACCACATGGGGTTGTCGGGGGTGTACCTGTGGACGTACCGGCCGCCGCCGAGCCACCGCGAGCCGATCTCGTACCCCAGCGCCACGCCGCCGAGGTCCATGGCCCCGGCCAGCAGGACCGCGCCGGCCATGACGGCATGGTGCTCGGGATACCCGGGGCGCGGGTGCCGCAGCAGGAACTCCAGGTCGGACTCGACGGTGGTCACGTCCCTGCCGGTCTTCCGGGCAAGGCCGGCGAGCACGTCGGACCGGTAGTGCGTCCACCGGTTGGGGACGCGGGGGTGGCTCACCCTGCGGAAGTGGACCAGGGGCGCGTCCGGCAGGATCGCCGCCACCGCCACCGAGTCCGCGCCGCCGCTGTAGGAGATCGCGAGCCGGGTCCCCGGCGTCCGGGGCGACTCGCCGGCCGGTCCCGCCTCGACGCCCCAGCCGCTGTGGAGGGCCGCGGCCAGCTCGGAGGAGATGGGGCGGTCGAAGACGATCCTGCCGGACGTCCAGGGCGCGACCACCGTCCACGCGGCGAGTGCCCGCAGGTCAGGATGGACGGACGCCTCACCGGTCGAACGCGGCAGCCGCAGGTGGCAGGTGTCGGTGGCGAGCTCCACCCGCTGGCCGTCGGTGACGGTGCCGGTGAGGTCCTCACCGGGATCCAGCCGGAGGCGCAGCCTCCAGAGATCGCCGTCCACCGCCCAGCCCACCCTCATGGGGCCGCTTTCTCCGAGCCCCCGGCCTCGCGGATCGCGTCGATGGCCTGCCAGATCAGGACCTCGGACTGGAGCACGTGGTCGACGGCCGAGGCCGTCTCCGTGGCGAGCCGGTGGGCGTCCTCGACCCTGGCCGCGAGCTTCGGGTCGGTGGAGGGCGCGGTCGGGCCCGCAGCACGCCGACGGAGCTGGTCGACCTCGCGCCGCAGCGCCGTGACCTCCCGCTTCAGCGCCTGGACCTCCCACAGGGAATCCCGGACGTCCTGCCGGTGATCGGCCCGCGTCACGTAACGGCCGTCCAACCGGCCAAGTATGGCGCGCCGGACCCGCAGAGGCGCCAGGACGCGCATTACAAACCGCGACATGATCGGTCACCTTAGCGGGAAACCATGATCTCTCCGAACTGCCGATGAATACCGTTATGTCATATTCCCCATGGTGGCACCGCCCCGGCCCGGTGCTACGGGCACGCCCGCCGTCCGCCCTTCCCGCGGCGGCGTGCCCGCAGGCCGTACGAGCCGGTCAGCGGCCGGTGAACTCGGGCTTGGTCTTCTCGGCGAACGCGCGCAGCCCGGCGCGGGCGTCCTCGGTGGCGAACATGCCGGAGAAGTGCAGCCGCTCGATCTCCAGGCCGGTGGTCAGGTCGACGTCGAGCCCGTGGTCGACGGCCTGCTTGGCGGCGCGCAGCGCGACGGCCGGGCCGTCCGCGAACCGCTCGGCGAGGGCGAGCGCCTCCGCGTGGACGTCGGCGTCGGGGACGACCTTGTCGACCAGGCCGATGGCGAGCGCCTCGGCCGCGCCCACGTGGCGCCCGGTGAAGATGAGGTCCTTGGCCCTGGCCGGGCCGATCAGGCGCGGCAGCCGCTGGGTGCCGCCCGCGCCCGGGATGATGCCGAGCGTGATCTCGGGCTGGCCGAGCTTGGCGCCCTCGCCCGCGATGCGGAAGTCGGCGCAGAGGGCCAGCTCACAGCCCCCTCCGAGGGCGTAGCCGGTGATCGCCGCGATGACGGGCTTGCCGATCTTCGCCACGGCGGTGAAACACGCCTGGAGCTCCCCCGAGTGTGCCGACATATCGGCATACGTCATGTCGGCCATCTCCTTGATGTCCACCCCTGCGGCGAACACCCGTTCTCCCCCGTAGATGACCACGGCGCGCACGGCCGGGTCGGCGTCCACCTGGCGGGCGCACGCGGCCAGCTCCCGCTGGACCTGCCCGTTGAGGGCGTTCATCTTCGGCCGGTCCAGCCGGATGGTCGCGACCCCGCCGCCGGCCTCGACACGTACGAACTCCGTCATGACGCCCTCCTCAGTGGTACGCGCCCCGATCCCGGGAGCGCGGCACCACCACGATACGGGCGGGCGCGATCAGCGGATCGGCACCCCGGCGCGCGCGACGACCTCGCGGTAGACCCGCTCGTACCCGGTCGCCATGGACATGACGTCGAAGTCGCGCTCCACGTGCGCGCGGCTGTCGGAGGGGCGCAGCCCGTCGACCGCCTCGATGGCGGCGGGCAGCTCGTGAGGGTACCGCCGGACGAACCCCGTGACCCCGTCGACCACCACCTCGGGCACCGACCCGAGCCCGAGGGCGACCACGGGCGTCCCGCAGGCCATGGCCTCGATCATCACCAGGCCGAAGGGCTCCTGCCAGGTGATGGGGAAGAGCAGGCAGCGCGCCGCCGCCATGAGCTGGCGCTTGCGCACGATGTTGGCCTCGCCCTCGTACCGGGCGTCCGGCCCGAGCCTCGGGCGGACGTGCTCGTTGAAGTAGGCGAACTCGGCCGGCTCGACGAGCTTGCCCGCGAGCACGATGCGCCGGCCGGCCGCGCGCGCCGCGTCGATGGCCAGATGGGCCCCCTTGTCCCCGGCGAACCGCCCGATCCACAGGACCCAGTCCTCTTTGCGCTCCCTGTAGGGGAACGTGCGGGTGTCAACGGCGTTGTACACCTGCCCGACCCAGTTGAGGTCGGGGGCGTAGGTCCGCTGGGCGAGCGAGATCGACACCAGGGAGATGCGGTCGCCCAGGGTGCGGTAGTACTCCCCGAGCTCCCCGTCGGCCGGCCCGTGGCAGGTCACGACGGTCGGGGCGGTCCTGCCCAGGGCGGTGAGCGGCCCCGCGAGGGTGTGGTCGTGAACGATGTCGGCGTCCAGCTGGGCCAGGAGCCGGGCGGCGATGGCCGTGTGCAGCACCTCCGGCATCGGCTCGCCGATGCGTTCGGAGGGCGCGCGGCTGTAGGTGCGCAGGAAGGGTGCCTTGGTCGTGGTCCTGCCCGCCCCGATGAGGGTCACATCGTGGCCGAGCCTGATCAGGCCGCCGACGAGGTCGGACAGCATCGCCTCGATGCCGCCGTACCCCTTGGGCGGCACCTCCGACCACGGCGGCGCCACCATGGCGATATGCAGGCCTCCAGAGCCTCCGGCCTGTCGCGGAGCGTGCCGCCGCCCAAAGACGCCGATCGATGTGGCCATGTCGGAGCGCACCTCCAGCCGGATCCCCGGAGTGCTCATACCCCTCCGTGACGTCGCGAAATCAGTCACGGTCCGGCGCGGAGACCGCCGTCGGCGGGCGCGGTTCGTTGATCAGCTGGACTCCCCCGGGGAGCCCGCAGACGGTGGCGGAGTCGTCGCCTTCCTGCACCTTCACCATGAGCCTGGCCTCACCGAGGGGCAGGTTCGACACCTGGAGAAGGCCGAACCCGTCAGGCAGCGCGGGCGCCACCCACACCTTCCCGTAGGGCACCCACGGGTCGAACCGCAGCAGCGACCTGACCAGGTGGATGGGTGTGGCCGCGGCCCACGCCTGGGGCGCGCACGAGGTCGGGTACGGGATGGGCGCAGGGAACTCCTCACGCCCGAACCCGCAGAACAGCTCGGGGAGCCGCCCGGCGCACGCCTGCGCCGCCTCCAGCAGCCCCTCGGCGATCCGCTGGGCCGCCTCGACGAAGCCGTAGCGCATCAGCCCGGCCACGATGATCGCGTTGTCGTGCGGCCAGACCGACCCGTTGTGGTAGCTCATCGGGTTGTAGGCGCCCATGTCGGTCGCCAGGGTCCTCACGCCGTACCCGCTGAACATCTCCGGCGACACCAGGTGCTCGGCCACGGACGGGGCCTTGTCCTCGTCCACGATCCCCGTCCACAGGCAGTGGCCCATGTTGGAGGCGAGCGCGTCGATCAGGCGCCCCTCCCCGTCGAGCCCCATCGCGTAGTAGCCCCGCTCGGGGATCCAGAACCGCTCGTTGAACGCCTCCCGCAGGGCCTCCGCCTGCTTCTCGCAGCGCCCCTCGGTCTCGGCGTCCCCCTCCTCGTGGGCGAGGTTGGCGCGCGCGATGTAGGCCGCGTAGACGTACCCCTGGGCCTCCGCCAGGGCGATCGGAGCCCTGGCAAGGCTGCCGTCGGAGTAGTTCACGCCGTCGAACGAGTCCTTCCACCCCTGGTTGACCAGGCCGCGGTCGGTCTTGCGCCGGTACCACAGGAACCGCTCGCACTGGCCGTAGTCCTCGATCCAGCCGAGTGCCGCGTCGGCGTGCGGGAGGAGCCGCCGTACGTCGTCACCGGCCAGGCCCCAGCGCCGCAGCTCGCCGAGGAGCATGACGAACAGCGGGGTGGAGTCGACCGACCCGTAGTACGGCTGGCCTCCGGCGGAGGCGGGCGCCCCCGGCTCCACGCCGTACCGGAGCTCGTGGAGGATCTTGCCGGGCTCCTCCTCGGTGAGCAGGTTGACCTTGGTGCCCTGGAGCTCGGCGAGGCGGCGCAGCGTGCCGAGGGCCAGGGTCTGGTCGAGCGGGAGCGCGAACCACGAGGTCAGCAGGGAGTCCCTGCCGAAGAGGGTCATGAACCAGGGCGCGCCGGCCGCGATCGAAGGAAGCTCCTCCGGGCGGTCCTTCTCAAAAAGCCTCAGGCTGCCGAGGTCCGTCCTCGACCTGCGGAGCGCCTGGGCCAGGGGGACGTTCGTGGTGCTGATGGCCGGGCTGCTCCGCACCCATTCGGCCAGGCGCATGGCCGGTTCGGCGTGCTCGACCGGGCGGCGCGCGGAGAACCAGGCGGGCGCCTCCTCCCCGTCGAGGATCGGGTTCACCTGGAGGGTGACCCGCCACTCGCTGCGCGCGGGCACGACGGTCCTGAAGGTCAGCAGGCCGGGTATCGCGTTGAACTCCGCCCCCTCGGAGTCGGCGATGACCCGCGCCCCCCGGGACCGGCTCGCCGAGACGATCTTCAGCCCGGTGCTGTCCACGATCGTCTCGACGTCGGTCACCCACTGGATGCGGTGGGCCTTGACCTCGAACAGGTCGGCGATGTCGGAGGCGACCATCAGGGTGACCAGGCATCCCGCGGCCTCGTCGGCGAGGTTGCGCAGCGTGACGTCCTCACGCAGGCCGCCGCCGACGTAGCGATCCCTGATCACCAGCATCGTGCTGTCGGCCCGGCCGGGCCGGGGCGGGGTCCGTCCGAGGAAGGTGGCGTGGTACGGCTCCCCCGGCACCACCTTCAGGCTCTCAAGGGGGGCGTCATCGACGCGCAGTTCCCACCGGGACACCAGGCGGGTGTCGGCGTAGTACACGCCTTGGGCCCCGCCCGGCAGGATGTCGCCGTTCTGCTCGCATACGCAGAACGATCCCCCCTCGACCAGCGTGGTCGTGGTGTCGCCCAGGGCTCCCGGCTGTCCCTCGAATGTCCAGCCTTCCACGGCGGATCACGCTCCTTCACGGATGAAATCGCGTTGCCTCCGTCAGCCCTGCCCAGTCGGCAGCCAGTACATTCGGGATAGCTTGCCCGTTTTGTGGTGTTATGCCCTCCAAGGCTCCTAGCGGAGAGTCCCGTTCGTCATCCCGACGGGCTCCTCGGGCACCGTGATGAGGCCCAGCTCCGCCGGAGACGACATCAGCGGGTGCGCGGGGACCACCCGGACGGTGTACCCGAACGCGCCCGTGCGGTCGAGCGGCACGACCCCGGTGTAGGTCGCCTTGCCGTCGTCGCCCACCGCGTCCACCTGGAGCGTGACGTACGACGGGCCGATCAGCTCGTCGTGCCCGCCCACCTTGCCGTACGCGGCCTGGACGCTCACGTCGTCCGGGGACAGCTCGCCGAGCGCGATCGTCGCGCGCACCTCCATCGCCGCCCCGAGCTCGGGGGTGTCCCCGATGCCCGACGCCTCGATGTGCTCCACCCGGACGCCGGGCCAGGCGCGGGTGACCCGCAGCTTCCACGCCGCGAACTCGCGCGCCTTGCTGTGGTCGCCCTTGGACAGATCGCGCGCCGAGTCGGCGGCCGGCGCGTACAGGTCGACGACGTAGTCGCGGAGCATGCGCCCGGCGAGGACCTTCGGTCCGAGCGAGCTGAGCGTGTGCTTGACCATGTCGAGCCAGCGCCGGGGATGGGTGCCGTCGGCGCGGTCGTAGAACCGGTCGGCGACCTCTCGCTCGATCAGGTCGTACAGCGCGCCCGCCTCCAGATCGTCACGGCGGTCGGGGTCCTCCACGCCGTCGGCGGTTGGGACGGCCCAGCCGTTGTTGCCGTCGTACCACTCGTCCCACCAGCCGTCCCTGATGGAGAGGTTGAGCCCTCCGTTGAGCGCGGCCTTCATGCCGGAGGTGCCGCACGCCTCCAGCGGGCGCAGCGGGTTGTTCATCCACACGTCACAGCCCTGGACCATGAGCTGGCCGAGGTTCATGTCGTAGTCGGGCAGGAAGACGATGCGGTGGCGCACGTCCTCGCTGTCGGCGAACTTCACGATCTGCTGGATGAGCTTCTTGCCGCCCTCGTCGGCCGGGTGCGCCTTGCCCGCGATCACGATCTGGACGGGCTTCTCGGGGTCGAGCAGCAGCTCCCTGAGCCGGTCGGGGTCCTTGAGCATGAGCGTGAGCCGCTTGTAGGAGGGGACCCGCCGCGCGAAGCCGATCGTCAGCACCTCGGGGTCGAGGGCCTCGTCGATCCAGCCCAGCTCGGCCGTGGAGGCGCCCCGGGCGCGCCAGGAGGCCCGCAGCCGGTCGCGTGCGGCGTCGACGAGCTGGCGTCGCAGCCTGCCGCGGATGCCCCAGATGTCCTCGTCGGAGAGCTTCTGCACCCCTTCCCAGCCCTGGGCCTTCTCGATCAGCGAGGGAAGCTCCTTGCCCGCGAGCTCCATCACCTCGCGCGCGACCCAGGTGGGGGCGTGGACGCCGTTGGTGATCGACCCGATCGGGATGTCGTCCAGGTCGAACCCCGGCCAGAGCCCCTGGAACATCTCGCGGCTGACCTCGCCGTGGAGCTCGGACACACCGTTGACCCGTTGGGCAAGCCGCATGCCCATGACGGCCATGTTGAACACCGCGTCGGCCCCGGCCTCTGGGGAGCCGGGCTCGGCTCCGAGCGCGAGGATGCGCTCCACGGGAACGGTCGGCCAGGCGTTGTCGCCGCCGAACTGCTTCTCGATCATCTCGGCGGGGAACCGGTCGATGCCCGCGGGGACGGGCGTGTGCGTGGTGAACACCGTGCCCGCGCGGACGGCCTCCAGGGCCTCCTCGAAGGACAGCCGGTGCTCGGTCAGCTCGCGGATGCGTTCGAGGCCGAGGAAGCCCGCGTGGCCCTCGTTGGTGTGGAAGACCTCGGGCTCGGGGTGCCCGGTGATACGGCAGTAGGCACGCAGCGCGCGCACCCCGCCGATGCCGAGCAGCAGCTCCTGCATGAGCCGGTGGTCGGTGCCGCCGCCGTACAGCCGGTCGGTGACGTCGCGGGCGGCGTTGTCGTTCTCGGCCACGTCGGAGTCGAGCAGCAGCAGCGGGACCCGGCCCGCCTGGGCCACCCAGATCTGCGCGTGCAGCGTGCGCCCGCCGGGCAGGGGGATCGCGACGCGGGCGGGGGCGCCGTCCTCCTCCTTCAGCAGGCTCAGGGGCAGGCCGCCGGGGTCGAGGCTCGGGTAGTGCTCCTGCTGCCAGCCCTCGGCCGACAGCGACTGGGTGAAGTAGCCGTGCCGGTAGAGCAGCCCCACGCCGAGGATGGGCACACCGAGGTCGCTGGCGGCCTTCAAGTGGTCGCCCGCGAGGATGCCGAGTCCTCCGGAGTACTGCGGGAGCGCGGCGGCGATGCCGTACTCGGGCGAGAAGTAGCCGATGGCCGCGGGGGCGTCGGGCAGGGTTTGGTACCAGCGGGGCGCGGTCATGTATTCCCGCAGGTCGTCCGCGGCGTCGGCGAGCCTGCGGAGGAACCTTCGATCACGCGCCAGCTCGGCCAGCCTGTCGGCCTGCACCGCTCCGAGCAACGCGACCGGGTCGTGCCCGACCCGTTCCCAGGTGTCGGGATCCACCTCGGCGAACAGATCCATGGTCTCCGGGTGCCAGGACCAGCGCAGATTTTGCACGAGCTCGCCGAGGGCGGCCAGCTCCACGGGAAGGACGGTACGGACGGTGAACCTGCGTATTGCTCTCACGGGGCCAGACCCTAGTTACTCAGCGCCACGACGCGCGACCGAAACACTCTTGTGCGCCTACCAGATCTCATGCGTTTCGCTCTCACCACTCCCCTACATGCTCAAACATCACTAAAGCGGACCGGTCAATGTGATCTCAACTTGATCATGAACGACTCCCCCCCTCAGATGGCAACTCTCAGGGACATAAGCCGTCCGGGGCACCCCTAACTTCCCTTGGGCAGGCTTGAAGAGGGACTATGGGGGCAGTCCCATGTAAGAGCCTCAGGATCCACCTCCGATCCCCCGAGATGACATCCGTCACGCCGGGGGTGAATACGACCGCGCCTACCCATACACCGGCATCAAGCCGGGACCTACTTGAAAGCAAAGATCACTCCTTGCCCTCACAATTCCCGGCGGCGCCCGGTGCGTCGCCGCTACCTTGAGACGCGATGATCGGACGAATCCCAATACAGGAAATTTACCCTGTTGTCGAGTGCGGGCGGTGGCCCGCGAAGGCAGCGGCGGGCGAGACCTTCGAGATCAGCGCCACCGTGTTCCGCGAGGGACACGACGCGGTGGCGGCCGGAGTCGTGCTGGTCGATCCCGACGGCAAGCGCCAGCGGCTCACGGCCATGCGCGAGGTCGAGCCCGGCACCGACCGGTGGGCCGCGGAGGTCACGCTGCCCACGGAGGGTAACTGGCACTTCCGCGTCGAAGCCTGGAGCGACCCTGTCGCCACCTGGCTGCACGACGCCGGGATCAAGATCCCCCGTGGCATCGACACCGACCTGATGTGCGAGGAGGGGGCGCGCATATTCGCGCGCGCCGCGAAGGCCGTGCGCCCGACCGGCTGCGACAACTGCACGCACCGGGCCGCGCTCCAGGCGGTGGCCGACCGGCTGCGGGACGACGACCTCGATCCCCGGGCCAGGCTGGCCCTGGCGCAGCTCCCCGAGACCGCGAGCGTGCTCGCCTCCCACCCGCTCCGCGATCTGGTGACCAGGGCGCCGAGGTACCGCATCCGGGTCGACCGGAGGCGGGCCCTGTTCGGCTCCTGGTACGAGTTCTTCCCCAGGTCCGAGGGGGCCGTCCTCGAAGAGGGCGCCATCCCCAAGTCCGGAAATTTCCGGACGGCGGCCGAGCGGTTGCCGGCCGTGGCCGGCATGGGCTTCGACGTCGTCTACCTGCCTCCGATCCACCCCATCGGCGAGACCTTCCGCAAGGGACGCAACAACACCCTGCACCCCGAGCCGTACGACGTGGGCTCCCCCTGGGCGATCGGCTCCGAGGACGGCGGGCACGACGCGATCCATCCTGATCTGGGCACCTTCGAGGACTTCGACGTCTTCGTGCGGCGGGCCCGTGAGCTGGGCCTGGAGATCGCGCTCGACCTGGCCCTGCAGTGCTCCCCCGACCACCCGTGGGTCAAGGACCACCCCGAGTGGTTCACGATCAGGGCCGACGGCTCCATCGCGTACGCGGAGAACCCGCCGAAGAAGTATCAGGACATCTACCCCCTGAACTTCGACAAGGACCCGAAGGGCATCTACACCGAGGTCCGGCGGGTCGTCCGCCACTGGATGGACCACGGCGTCCGGATCTTCCGGGTGGACAACCCGCACACCAAGCCGGTCGGGTTCTGGGAGAAACTGCTGGCGGACATCCACTCCACCGACCCGGACGTGCTGTTCCTGTCGGAGGCGTTCACCCGTCCCCCGATGCTGCGTGGCCTGGCCAAGATCGGTTTCGACCAGTCGTACACGTACTTCACCTGGAAGAACTCCAAGGCCGACCTTGAGGGGTACCTGGCCGAGCTCTCGCACGAGACCTCGTACTACCTGCGGCCCAACTTCTTCGTCAACACCCCGGATATCCTGCACGAGTACCTGCAGAACGGCGGCGTGCCGGCGTTCAAGATCAGGGCGGTGCTGGCGGCGTTGGCGTCACCTTCCTGGGGGGTCTACGCGGGCTACGAGCTCGCCGAGAACGCCCCGGTACGACCGGGCAGCGAGGAATATCTCCACAGCGAGAAATTCGAGCTCAGACCACGTGACTGGGCCGCCGCGGAACGCGAGGGCCGGAGCCTGGCGCCCTTCATCACCCAACTTAATTTGTTCCGAAGAGCACACCCTGCGGTCCAGGAACTGCGTAACCTACGTTTCCACAGCGTCGACCACCCGGACATGATCTGCTTCTCAAAGCGGCTGCCCGGCGCCTACGACCCGTCCACACGACGGCACGGCCTAGGCGATGTCGTTCTGGTCGTCGTCAATCTCGATCCGCACAACACGCACGAGGCGACGGTCAGGCTGGACATGCCCGGCCTCGGCCTCGATTGGGGCGCCGAATTCGTCGTGGACGATGAGCTCTCGGGCGACTCGTTCCACTGGCGGCAGGCCAACTACGTGCGCCTCGATCCGCACATCAATCCAGCACACGTCCTCACACTGCGAGCGACGCCGACCAGCCAGGTGTAGGCACATGGCGACAGCGGCGGAAAAGCGAGCATGAGCACAGCGGGGAGTCCACAGGTGAGCTTGACGCCTCAGCCCGTCCCGAACACCTTCACACACGAAAAGCCGCGCGATCCACACTGGTACAAACGCGCCGTTTTCTACGAAGTCCTCATCCGAGGATTCGCGGATTCGAACGGGGACGGTACCGGAGACATCCGCGGCCTCATCAACAAGCTGGATTATCTCCAGTGGCTCGGCGTCGACTGTCTGTGGCTTCTGCCACTCTACGAGTCCCCGCTTAAAGACGGCGGATACGATATTTCCGACTTTATGAAGATTCTCCCGGACTTCGGGGATCTCGGGGATTTCGTCAAGCTCGTCGACGAAGCGCACAAACGCGGCATGCGGGTTATCGCGGACCTGGTCATGAACCACACCAGCGACCAGCATCCGTGGTTCCAGGCCTCCCGGCACGACCCCACCGGGCCGTTCGGGGACTTCTACGTCTGGTCGGACGACGGCGAGCAGTACAACGACGCGCGGATCATCTTCATCGACACCGAGACGTCCAACTGGACGTACGACCCGGTCCGCGGGCAGTACTACTGGCACCGGTTCTTCCACCACCAGCCGGACCTCAACTACGAGAACCCGGACGTCCAGGAGGCCATGCTGGAGGTCCTGCGCTTCTGGCTGGACCTCGGCATCGACGGGTTCCGGATGGACGCCATCCCTTACCTGTTCGAGCAGGAGGGGACCAACTGCGAGAACCTCCCGCAGACCCACGAGTACCTCAAGCGGGTAAGGAGCGAGGTCGACCGCCTCTACCCCGACCGCGTGCTGCTCGCCGAGGCCAACCAGTGGCCGGCCGACGTCGTCGAGTACTTCGGCGACCCGGTGACCGGCGGGGACGAATGCCACATGGCCTTCCACTTCCCGCTGATGCCGCGCATCTTCATGGCCGTGCGCCGTGAGACCCGCTACCCGATCTCGGAGATCATGGCCCAGACGCCGAAGATCCCCGAGAACTGCCAGTGGGGCATCTTCCTGCGCAACCACGACGAGCTCACGCTCGAGATGGTGACCGACGAAGAGCGCGACTACATGTACACCGAGTACGCCAAGGACCCGCGCATGCGGGCCAACGTCGGCATCCGCCGCCGCCTGGCCCCGCTCCTGGAGAACGACCGCAACCAGATCGAGCTGTTCACCGCCCTCCTCATGAGCCTGCCGGGGAGCCCCGTGCTCTACTACGGCGACGAGATCGGCATGGGCGACAACATCTGGCTGGGTGACCGCGACGGCGTCCGCACGCCGATGCAGTGGACGCCCGACCGCAACGCGGGCTTCTCCGACTGCGACCCCGGCCGCCTCTACCTCCCGGTGATCATGGACCCGATCTACGGGTACCAGGCGCTCAACGTGGAGGCGCAGCAGAAGAATCCGGGCTCACTCCTTCACTTCACCAAGAAGATGATCGAGATCAGGAAGCGGCACCCCGTCTTCGGGCTGGGCGAGTTCACCGAGCTCAACTCCTCCAACCCGAGCGTCCTCGCGTTCGTCCGCGAGCTCGGCGACGACAGGGTCCTGTGCGTCAACAACCTGTCCCGCTTCCCCCAGCCGGTGGAGCTGGACCTGCGCAGGTTCGAGAGCGTCACGCCCGTGGAGTGCACCGGTGGGGTTCCATTTCCACCGATCGGCGAGCTTCCGTATCTTTTGACGCTTCCTGGGCATGGGTTCTATTGGTTCACCCTTCCGCCCACGAGCGCAGCAGCCGAGGAGACGTGACACATACTCTCGAAGAGCTACTTGCCGGCTGGATCACCCATCAGCGGTGGTTCGCCGGCAAGGGCCGCGCGATCACCGACCTGGCCGTCGAGGCCGCCACCCCGCTACCCCTTCGTGGTCCTGCAGAATCCTTCCACAGCGATGTGGCGGGTTCCTCCAGGACCACGGAAGACTCGGCGAGGCCTTCGGCCGGCGATCGAGTCTGCCTGCGCCATCTGGTCATCACCGTGAGGCAGGACACGCACACCGACCGCTACCAGCTACTTGTGGGCTTCCGCCCGGAGCTTCCCCAGCGGCTGAAGCACGTCGCGATCGGCGAGACCGCGGAAGGCTTCGCCTACGACGCCGTCCATGACGCGGAGGTCACCGGCGTCCTGCTCACGGCGATCGCCGCGGACGCCGACCTCGGCGCGCTCCGCTTCCGCCACATGCCGGGCACCGAGATCGACACCTCGCCCCGGAGCCTCGTGCTCGGCGGCGAGCAGTCGAACACCTCGCTGGTGTTCGGCGACGCCTACATCTGCAAGCTGTTCCGCAAGCTCGTCCCCGGCGTGAACCCGGAGCTGGAAGTGGTGTCCGCGCTCGCGGAGCGCGGCTCCCCCAACATCGCCAGACCGTACGGCTGGATCGAGGCCGACGTCGACGGCCAGAACACCACGCTCGCGTTCACCCAGGAGTTCCTTCCCACCGCCAGCGACGGCTGGGCCCTCGCGCTCACCAGCGTGCGCGACCTGTACGGCTCGCTCCCCGGCACCAAGGCGGGCGACGCGGGAGGGGACTTCGCCGCCGAGTCGCACCGCCTCGGCATGGCCACCGCCCACCTGCACAAGGAGCTGGCCGCGGCGTTCCCCACGAGTGTGGTGGAGGCCCCCGAGGTCAAGCGGATGGCCGAGGGGTTCAGGCGCCGCCTGGAGGCCGCCATCGCCGAGGTGCCCGAGCTCGCCGCCCACGCGCGGGTCGCCCACGAGGCGTTCGACCTACTGGCCGACATCGACCGGCCGATCATGGTCCAGCGCGTCCACGGCGACTACCACCTGGGCCAGGTCATGCGCACGCCCGGCGAGTGGGTGGTCCTGGACTTCGAGGGCGAGCCCGGCCAGCCGCTGAGCGAACGCAGGGCCCTGGACTCCCCGGTCAGGGACGTCGCGGGCATGCTCCGGTCTTTCGACTACGCGGCGCGTCACCTGCTGTCCGACCACCCGGACGCCGAGTCCCTGGAGCTCCGGGCCGCCGAATGGTCCGAGCGCAACCGCGCGGCCTTCATCGCGGGGTACTCGGCGGGCGGCGGCCGGATCCGCGGCGACGACGCCGTGCTGCTGCGCGCGCTGGAGCTGAGCAAGGCCGCCTACGAGGTGGTCTACGAGGCCCGCAACCGCCCGGCCTGGCTCCCCATCCCGCTCGCGGCCTTCACCCACGCCGTGCGGTGACCGCACCGCCTTCATCCTTCGATACGATCCGTAGCCAGATGGGTACCTGGCGTGAAGGCGGTGGTCGATGGATCGAAGGCGGCTCGCGGTCACGCTCGCGGCGGCGGGCGCCACCCTGTCCGCGGTGATGGGCGCGGTCATGACGGTGGCGCTGGTCTGGCCGGGGCGGCACGAGACCCCCGCGCCACCCGCCGGCGCCGGGCACGACACCGCGTACAAGGATGATCCCGGCACCCGCCACCGGGACGAGACCCGTGCCCGGCGGCGCGAGGACGAGACCCGGGGCCTGCCCTCCCCGAGCACCACCCCCGGCGATCCCGCCACGTCACCCGCCCCCACCAGGTGGGAGGAGGCCCGAGCCGCCGAGTTGCTGCTCGCCGATCCCGTGCTCGGCCAGAGGGTGCGCGACGCGTACGCCAGGGCGGCGGGCAGGCCGCCGGCGTCCGCCGCCGACCTGCGCGTACGTTCCCTGGTCTTCCGGCGGCACGGCTGCGAGACCCGCCGTTGCCTCCAGCTCTTCGTGTGGTTCCCGGGCGGCGAGCAGCTCGACATCGGCCGGATCATCGTCGGCATGCCCGAGGGCAGCGTCCACGTGCTGAAGTGGTGATACCGCCTGAAGTGGGCGGACGCAGCCATCCGTGACCCCGCGAGGTGCACGTTTGCCGTCCCCATGGTGTGATCCGGGCAACAACATGGGTTGGCCCCGCGATGTGGGGCAGGGTTAGCTCATAAAAGCAATCACGGTGCCGAGGAGCGGTGAGCGATCTGATGAACGCGGACCTGGACCTGAACCGGCTGGCCGGCGGCGCGCACCACGATCCACACTCGATCCTGGGCGCGCACCTTTCCCCCGACGGTCTGACCGTACGGGCGCTCAAGCCACTCGCCGAGAGAGTCGAGCTGGTGCTGGAGGACAGCACCCACGAAATGCCCCACGAGGCCCACGGCGTCTTCGGCGTGACGCTGCCCGGCGTGGACAAGATCCCCGCCTACCGGCTGCGGGTGACCTACCCGGGCGCCGAGACGTACGAGACGGGTGATCCGTACCGGCACTGGCCCACCCTGGGCGAGGTCGACCTGCACCTGATCGGCGAGGGCCGCCACGAGCGCCTGTGGGAGGTGCTCGGGGCCCGGGTCATGCGGCACGACGACGAGGACGGCACGGCCTTCGCCGTCTGGGCGCCGAACGCGCTCGGCGTCCGCGTGGAGGGCGGCTTCAACCACTGGAACGGCTCGGGCCATCCGATGCGGTCCCTCGGCCGGTCCGGGGTGTGGGAGGTGTTCATCCCGGGTGTCGGGGTGGGCGAGCACTACAAGTTCTCGATCCTGGGCGCCGACGCCGTCTGGCGGTCCAAGGCCGACCCGATGGCCCGGCGCACCGAGCGTCCGCCGGCGACCGCGTCGATCGTCGACGGGTCCGCGTACACGTGGCAGGACGACGAGTGGATGCGCCGGCGCGCCGAGACGAACGCGATGGGGGCGCCGATGAGCGCCTACGAGGTACACCTCGGCTCGTGGCGTCCCGGCCTGACCTACAAGGAGCTGGCGACCCAGCTCGTCGACTACGTCAAGGACATGGGCTTCACGCACGTGGAGTTCCTGCCGGTGGCCGAGCACCCGTTCGGCGGCTCCTGGGGCTACCAGGTCACCTCCTACTACGCACCCACCTCGCGTTTCGGCAGCCCCGACGAGTTCCGCCACCTCGTCGACAAGCTGCACGAGGCCGGCATCGGCGTGCTTCTCGACTGGGTGCCCGCCCACTTCCCCATGGACGCGTGGGCGCTGGCCCGGTTCGACGGCACGCCCCTGTACGAGCACGCCGACCCGAGGCGCGGCGAACACCCCGAATGGGGGACGTACATCTTCGACTTCGGCCGCCGGGAGGTCCGCAACTTCCTGGTCGCGAACGCGGTCTACTGGCTCAAGGAGTTCCACATCGACGGCCTGCGCGTGGACGCGGTGGCCTCGATGCTGTACCTGGACTACTCCCGTCGCCACGGCGAGTGGACGCCCAACGTCTACGGCGGGCGCGAGAACCTGGACGCCGTGGAGTTCCTCAAGGAGATGAACTCCGTGGCCTACCGCGAGGCGCCCGGCATCGTCACGATCGCCGAGGAGTCGACCGCGTGGCCCGGCGTCTCCCGGCCCGTACACCTGGGCGGGCTCGGGTTCGGCTTCAAGTGGAACATGGGCTGGATGCACGACACCCTGGCCTACCTCCACCACGAGCCGGTGTTCCGCCAGTACCACCATCACCAGATGACGTTCTCGCTGATGTACGCGTACTCGGAGAACTTCGTGCTGCCCCTCTCCCATGACGAGGTGGTGCACGGCAAGGGCTCGCTGCTCGGCAAGATGCCCGGCGACGAGTGGCAGCGCTTCGCCAACCTGCGGGCCCTGTTCGCGTTCATGTGGGCGCATCCCGGCAAGAAGCTGCTGTTCATGGGCGGCGAGTTCGCCCAGGGCTCCGAGTGGTCCGAGGAGCGCGGCCTCGACTGGTGGCTGCTCGACTTCGAGCCCCACCAGGGCATGCAGCAGTTGGTCCGCGACCTCAACCGCGTGTACACCGAGACGCCCGCGTTGCACTCGCAGGACCACTCGCCGAGGGGCTTCCAGTGGATCGACGCCGACGACGCCTCGGGGAACGTCTTCTCCTTCCTGCGTCACGGCGACGACGGGTCGATGGTGGCCTGCGTGGCGAACTTCTCGGGGCAGCCGCACGAGGACTACGTGATCGGCCTGCCCGCCGGGGGCCGCTGGGACGAGGTGATCAACACCGACGCCTACAACTACTACGGCAGCGGGGTGGGCAACCTCGGCTCCGTGGACGCCGTCGAGGAGCCCTGGCACGGCCTGCCGTACTCCACCCGTCTCCGGGTCCCACCCCTCGGCGCCCTCTGGCTCCGCTACTCCGGCCCTCCCCTGACGGAGACCACATCCGAAGCCACGGAGGCACAGGCCGTCCCGTTCAGCGCGCTCCCCGCCGACGAGCCGCGGCCCGTACTTGAATCTCCGTGACGCCAGTGCACCGATGGGCTCCCGGGACCTCGGTGCACTGACGCCGGCGCAAGACGGCGCGACCAGACGCGGAAGCACGCGCCTGTTGGGCCGGAACGTCGCCTAGGGTGTCGCTATGGACGCGACGAAAGCGATCTTGGACACGGTGGACCGGTTCCGGCAGCGGCGCACCGCCCCCCTGGTTCTGGAGTTGGATCTGACCGAGGGGCTCACGGAGGGCCCGCCGTCCGATCCGCTCAGCGCCGTCCTCGCCATGCGCAGGACCCGGCTCGCCGACGTGCTGGAGGGGCTGCGCCGTGCACGCAGGGATCCCCGGGTCAAGGGCCTCGTCGTCAAGCTCGGCGGACGGCCCATGGGGCTGGCCATGGTGCAGGAGCTGCGCACCGCCGTCGTCCAGCTCCGGGCCGCCGGCAAGCTGACGGTGGCCTACGCCGAGACGTTCGGCGAGTTCGGCGCGGGCACCGTGCCGTACTACCTGGCCAGCGCCTTCGAGAAGATCTACCTGCAACCGTCGGGCGACGTCGGGCTCACCGGCATCTCGATGGAGCAGCGTTTCGTGAAGAACGCGCTCTCGAAGATCGGTGTCGACTACCAGATCGGCCAGCGGCACGAGTACAAGACCGCGGCCAACATGTTCACCCAAGATCACATGACCGAGGCGCACCGCGAGTCGGCCGCCCGCATCGCCGAGTCCGTCATCGAGCAGATCGTGTCCGGCATCGCCGACGGGCGCGGCCTGCCTCCCGAGCGCGTGCGCGAGCTCATCGACCAGGGGCCGTTCATCGGGCCGGAGGCGCTTTCCGCCGGGCTGGTCGACAAGCTCGCCTACCGCGACGAGGTGTACGACGAGGTCCGCGACGAGGGCGACCTGCTGCTGTTCGTCTCGCGGTACGCCAAGGGCGCCCTCACCAGGAAGCTCCCGCATCCGGGCGAGCGGGTCATCGCGCTCATCCACGGCAACGGCATGATCCGCCTCGGCCGCAGCGGTCGCAGCCCGCTCGGCGGCGGGGGCGCCATGGGGTCCGACACGATCTGCGCGGCCTTCCGTGCCGCCCGCCGCGACGACAACGTCAAGGCGATCGTGTTCCGCGTCGACAGCCCCGGCGGGTCGTACGTCGCCTCGGACGCCGTCTGGCGTGAGGTCGTGCTCGCCCGCAGGTCAGGCAAGCCGGTGATCATCTCGATGGGCGACCTCGCCGCGTCGGGCGGATACTTCGTCTCCATGGCCGCCGACGTCATCGTCGCCCAGCCCGGCACGCTGACCGGCTCGATCGGCGTGTTCGGCGGCAAGCCGGCGGTGGGCGAGCTGCTCGGCCGCATCGGCGTCACCTCCGAGTCGGTCGACGTGGGCGTCAACTCGGGGATGTTCTCCCCGAGCCGGGCCTACTCCGAGCCGCAGTGGGAGCGGGTCAACGCCTGGCTCGACCGCATCTACGACGACTTCGTTGGCAAGGTCGCCCAGGGCCGTGGCATCGACCGCGACCGCGCTCACGAACTGGCGCGCGGCCGTGTCTGGACGGGTGCCGACGCCTTCGCCGGTGGCCTGGTCGACGAGCTGGGCGGCCTGGAGGACGCTCTGGCGCTGGCCCGCAGCAGGGTCAACCTGCCCAAGGACGCCCCGGTGCGCTCGTATCCGCGCATGCACCCCCTGGAGCGGCTCCGCCCGCCGGACTCAAGCGACGACAAGGCCGCCGCCCTGAGCCAGATCCGCCTGGAAGCCTGGGGCCCCCTCACCCACCTGGCCACCCAACTAGGACTCCCGGCGTACGGCCCCCTGATCCTCCCCGGCTGGTGGTCGATCCACTGACCTACCGCGCCGCCCCCCTGAGACGACGCCCGCCCCTCCGCCAACGGCCAACCCACTGACCAGGCCCGCCGCGCCTGCCTAGGACGGTGCCCGCCCACCCCATCCGCCACCGGTGCTGCCAAGAACCGGCGCCGGTACGGCGGGGTGAGGGGCTGTGAAGTCGGCGCCGGTTGCGGCGGGTGACCGGCGTACGGGTGGTTCCTGGATGCTTGTCACGCCACCCAGGCGGGCACGAGCTTGTCGCCGTCGGGCAGGGCGCACGCGGGTGCGACGTCGATGGGACCGTCGGGGGTGTACGCCCGGCTGCCGGCCGGCGCGGCGACGATCGCGGTCATGCCGTCCTCGCCCGCGAAGACCTGGCGGCGCACGTCGGCGGGTATGACCAGGGTGTCCCCCGGCTCCATGTCCAGCTTCTCTCCGTCGAGCACGACGGTCGTGGCTCCGGACAGGAACGTCCACACCTGCTCGGTGTCGAAGGCGTGGAGGGGGCCCGTCTGACCGGAACGCATGTCCACGCGCCATACGGACAGGCCCGCCCCTCCCTGCGTGGGCGAGGCGAACGTGGTCATGACGGCGTTGGGGGTCTCGGTTACGCGGCTTTCGGCGTTGCGGATGATGGGCATCGCGAACATCTCCTACAATGGACAATGTGGTTGTCTATATAGTGAACGAGGTTGTCCATCGTGTCAACTGAGCCCCCGCGCGCCGGATCGGCCACGGCCCTCACCGGCGGCAAGGTCGAAGCTCCCTCGGAGGCCGAGACGTCGCCCTCCCCCCGGGCCGAGGTGCCACCCGCCCCTCCCCGGGCCGAGGTGCCGCCCGCGCCTCCCGGGTTCGAGCTGCCCCTGCGACTGTTCCTGGGGTTCCGCGTCCTCATCGACGAGTTGCATGCCGAACTCGCGCGCCAGGGCCACCCCGACGTGCGGCCGATGCACGGGTTCGTCATGCAGGCCATCGGCACGCGTGGCATGACGGCGGCGGACCTGGGGCGCAGGCTCGGAGTCTCCAAGCAGGCGGCGGGCAAGACGATCGACGCGCTCGAACGCATCGGCTACGTCGAGCGCGGCACCGACCCGAACGACGCCCGGCGCAAGGTCGTACGGCTCACCGAGCGCGGCGTCGACAGTCTCCTCCGATCAGCCCGCATCTTCGACGAGCTCCGGGCCGGCTGGGCCGAGACCCTCGGCGAGGACCGCCTCCGCGCCCTCGAATCCGACCTCCGCCTTGTGACCCCACCCGACTTCTTCCGCCTGGACATCCCTGGCTGGTTCGGCGGCTGACGGCGGACTCGATCACAACCCTGCGGGCTCCGCCGGTCGGCGGTGTGAGCCGGCGAGGGAGCGGATGGTGATGTTGATGCGGTATCCAGATTCAGCGAGATCAAGGGGCTCGGACACCCTGAGCAAACAGGTCGCCGCCTCCGCGCTAGGCGCCGACGGGCTCGTCAGCGGAGCGCGGTCGCGCGTTGGTCGGCAGGCGCACCGTACGGAGGAACGCCGGCAGCAGCCACGGGCGGCGGCCCCACACGGCCAGCTTGCCGGTGACCACGGCTCGCGTCCGCCCGATCCGGCCGAACAGCATCAGGTTGAGCGCGGCCGGATCGAAGTACAGGTGGACGTCGGTGTCCGGGCCGGGCTGTTCGATCGACACTCGCCCATCGCGCAGGACCAGGGTCACGGGGGTCGTGTACCTGGAGTGGAACCGGACGGCGATGCGCCGGTCGAGGGCAGGCTCGCCCGTGTCCAGCAGCCGCCCCACGTCCCCCTGGATCATCCCGACGAGGAACAGGTCGAAGAAGAGTGCGGCCTCCCTCGGCGGCATCACCCAGCGCGTCCGCGTCACGGAGGCGATGTCCCATCCGTGGACCAGCAGCTCGTTCACCAGATGGGCGAGCACCCCGGCGAGGGGAACCCGGGAGTCGCCGAGCCAGATGACCGGCCGCGCCGGGTCGAGGCCCTCGGTCACCCGCAGGATCTCGTCGATGGAGGTCCGCAGCAGATGGGCCAGCCTGTGCTGATCCCGCTCAGGGAAGAGCCCCAGAGCCACGTCGTTGACATCGCTGACGGTGTCCACGGTGGTGGCCAGCAGCGCGTCCTTGATGGTGGGGAACGGGTGGGGACCGTTGTCGAACCTCAGCATGGATCCGTACCACCGGGCGATTGAGGCCACGTGGGCGGCGCTCTCCACGACGGTCCATTCACGAGTCGCCATGGCGTGCGGCTCGCGGGCGGAGGCCACCATCTCGGCGAACCGGCCACCGGCTTCCCTGAGAGACACGCGCACCGCGTCCCACTGGCCTCGCGTGATGGGTGTGACCACTTGCCCTCCACGGAACCTCGTCCAAGACCACCGCGGCACCTGTCGCAGCCGAACCGCCCGGCGTCCGGCACCGCGCTCCCGCCCGCCTCACGGCAGAGCCCCGGCCAAGCTAACACCCGGCCCCGAAACCATGGTTCTTCTCATGTGCGCTCTGACGCTGGAAGCGACCTGAGCCACCGGTTCCGAAGCGCGTCAGTTGACCGGACGGTAGCGGCCGCGCATGCGTGCGAGGGGCGGGAGCGAGGGGTCGACGTAGTCGACGGCGAGGACCTGGGCGAGGAAGAGGGTGTGGTCTCCGGCCGGGATCACCCGGGCGGTCTCGGCCTCCAGCGCGGCCACGCCGCCGTCCACGATGAAGGCCTCGGTCCGCGCGCCCCGGTGGTGGGGCGTCCCGGCGAGCAGCAGGCGCGCGCTGGGACGGCCCGGAGTGGCGAACCGGCTGGCGATCACGGCCTGGCCGCCGGACAGCAGGCTCGCCGCCCAGAGGTCCTGGCGGAGCAGTACTTCACAGAGGTAGCCGGAGGAGATGAGGCTCAGCATGACCATCGGCGGATCGGCCGACAGGGAGGAGAAGGTGGTGACCGTCGTGCCGATGTCATCGCGCTCATCGTGCACGGTGACCACGGCCACCCCCGCGACGAGCTGCCTCATCGCCTCCGTGAACTCGTTCATGGCCCCCACTCCTACCACCGATCACCCCAGCGCGCCGCCCCGCCTCCGGAGCCGCGGATCGGGTCGTACAGAACAGCCTCATGCCGGAAAGTCCGGAGCTACGTGCTGGGGATGTTCTCGTAGCATGCATGCGGCCACGAGTAGGTGGACGATGACCCGTTGTGTGAATCAGTCCGGCGACTAATCAATCTGTTTGACCTGAGGGGTTGCTGGAGGACGGTGCGCCTCTTGACGAGCACGACTCGGAGATACAAGACCTCGTCGTGTTGGTACGAGGAAACGAAGTGATCACCGCAGAGTGTCGTCGCCGCGGTCTTTGATCGTTGGTTCGGCGAGTCATTTTGGACGGCCCACCGGCCGACTGAGGTAGACCAGGTCGCCACAGAGCTGGAGTCAATGCGCCGAGGGCTCCAAAGCCAGCTCAGTCGATAGCCTTTCCGCCATCGACCGAGCCGCTCTGAGGTCTGAAAGTCAACCTGCCCTGAGGAACTGCTCGAAGGCTTCTCGAGCCAGCGCGGAGACCGTCTTGCCCTCTTTTTCGGCGCGAGCCTTCGCGCGTTCGCGCAATTCCTCGGGTACCCGGAACGAGACCTTCGGTGAGTGCGTGCCCTCGCCCGTCAGTGACGGACGCCCGCCACGACCGGTCGGTACGGGCACACGACCCTCGTCGATCGCCCGGTGAACGTCAGCGATCGCGTCATCAACGTACTCGTCGGTGATCCGGTTGCCCTTGCTGTCGTAGATCTCTTCGAGGTCACTGTCGATTTCGGAGTCGTGGTCCAGGACCAGTTCGATGTCTTCGGGTGGCCAGGCTGCCTCGTGCTCGGTCATGGCTTCTTCCTCCTCAGCGCGGTCGGCATCACATGGATGATCACTAGGTACTTGTCCGTGAGGATGCCGATCACTTCCAGTTCGATGCCCCGATCGTCCTGGCCGATCCACACCCATCGGTCCTCTAGGCCCGGGTCGGCTGCCGGAACGATAGCCGGCGGTCCAGACCGGATCACATGAAGGGCATGCGCCCGCCCGATGCGGTGCTTCCGTGCCGACCGGTAGAAGCGCAACTTCTTCATACCCATATTATGTCAGACACAACCAGGCTTGTTGGGTCGATCAGACGGCAGAAGAACGTCTCAGCACGCCCGTGGCGTGCCCGTTGTGATGGTGATCAAGGCGAACAGGGGGAGCGATCAACGGCTCGACGTGGAAGGCGCGTCATATAGGAGGAATGGCCCGCCGTACGAGATGCTCTCGAACGGCGGTGACGAAACTGCCAGGCTCACCTGGTCGCCGTGGACCATGCCGGCGTACGGGGGCACCGTCGGTCGTGTCACTCTGAGGGCAGTACGTATCGCCAGGTGACGGCGAAGGGGCGGCCCTGGTGGTCGCGGTAGACGGGCCAGGCTCCGGCTTGCCGCGCGCGTGTGAACACGCGGCGGGCGTCCGCCGCCTGGGTGCCTTTCAGGATCTTCTCGAAGCCGCCCTCGTCCGAGGCGGACGGCTCCGGAATCGAGGAGGGCCACTTCTCGCCGGTCTGCCCGGGGCGGGGCTGCGCGATCAGGCGTACCCGGTCGGTCGTGTAGGGGCTTCCCTCGCGGTTCACCCGGTCGGCCAGCGCGCCCAGCAGGTCACGCGCGTCGTACAGCCCATCGGCATAGCCGCGATCGGAGCGGGTCTCGTCGAGGGCGTACGCGGTCACCGTATGCATCGCACCGTCGACCTGGACGCCCAGCACGACAGTGCGGGCGTCGGCGATCTGGGACACCCCGGCCGGGTCGGCGGTGGCGGGTTGTGAGGCCAGGTCCGCGCGGAGCGCGCGGAGGAGATCGGTGAGTTCGCTCGCCTTCAGGGAAAGGCCGCGGTCGGCGTCGGCGACCACCAGGCCGTCGCCGAAGACGGCGAGGGCGGGGGGATCGCTCTTACTCATTCGGTTCCCGGCGAACCCGCCGTAGGTGTTCCACAGCGCGACCATCTGGCGACCGGTCGCGGGTCGCGGGCTTTCCCCGCCCTCAGATGCGGGGCTTTCCCCGCTCGATGTCACCGGCCCCGGGGTCCCCCCGCTCGATGTCGCGGGTGCGGGGCTTTCCCCGCTCGATGTCGCGGGTGCGGGAGTTTCACCGCTCGACGTCGGCGGTGCCGGGGGTTGTTCGCCCGGCGTCGGGGAGCACCCGGCGAGGGTCAGGACGGTCATGGCCGCGGCCATCGTGGTGGCGCGAATGCGATTCATTGTGAACGCGTCCAGGGTGGGAGGGCAGGCGGTGATCGTCGAGGGGCTTCGACAGCCAGGCTAACACCGCCCGTTTTCAACCTGAATCGCGCAAGGCGACAGGTCCCCATCACCGTGAAGAAGGCACCACGGCAGCTCGCGGGCAGGCGAATGATATATCACATACCAGGACCAAGGTGATGTCGAACGCATAAAGGGATCTTGCTGGCTTTATGGACACTCGTGGAGATTGTGGGTGTTTCCCCACACCCCCAGGAGACTTCGAGTGCCCCAGCTACGAGCAGTCCTTGCCTCCCTCGCCCTGGTCGTGGTGGTCGCCACGCCGGCCCAGGCGAGTGCCGACCCCTCCATCACCATCGCGCAGGGACGGACCCAACCGGTCTTCTCCTACGCCGACGCCGTCCGCGAGCACGTGTACGTCGAGTCGAGCGTCGACAGCGACTCCGACGGGAACCTGGACCGGGTCCGGGTCGATATCATCCGGCCCAAGGAGTCCGGCCCCGCCCTCAAGGTGCCGGTGATCATCGACGAGAGCCCGTACTACGACAACTCCGGTCGCGGCAACGAGGCCGAACGGAAGGTCTACGACGCGGAGGGGAACCTCGCCAAGTTCCCCCTGTTCTACGACAACTACTTCGTCCCGCGCGGGTACGCGGTGCTCAACGTCGACATGATCGGCACCACCAGGTCCGATGGGTGTCCCGACGTCGGCGGACGGGCCGACGTACTGGGCGGCAAGGCCGTCATCGACTGGCTGAACGGCCGGGCCACCGCCTACCGTGAGGACGGCACGCCGGCGGTCGCCGACTGGACCACCGGCAAGTCCGCGATGATCGGGAAGTCCTACGACGGCACGCTGGCCAACGCCGTCGCGGCCACCGGCGTCGAGGGGCTGGAGACCATCGTCCCGATCTCGGCGATCAGCTCCTGGTACAAGTACCAGCGCTCCAACGGCGTGATCTACAACTTCGACTACATGTCGTACCTGGCGAGGGTCATCGACACCGACCCGATCGCCAAGTGCGCCTCGGCACGGGCGCGCCTGGACGCCGAGGACGGCGACGACACCGGCAACTACAACGCCTTCTGGGCCGAGCGCGACTACATCGCCGGCTCGCTGGCCGACGCCTCCAAGGTGCACGCCAGCGTCTTCGCCGTGCACACGGTCAACGACCTGAACGTCAAGCCGGACAACTTCTCCAAGTGGTGGCAGGCCCTGGCCGACAGGAAGGTGCCCCGGAAGATCTGGGTCGGGCAGTACCAGCACGTGGATCCCTTCGACTTCGACGGACGCCGCGACCTGTGGGTCGACACGCTGCACCGCTGGTTCGACTTCTGGTTGCTCGGCGTGCAGAACGGCATCATGCGCGAGCCCCGCGCCGACGTGCAGACCACCCCGACCGGCTGGATCACCCAGCCCGACTGGCCCGCGCCGCTCGCCGTGAAGATCCCCCTCCACCCCGCGGCGGACGGCTCGCTCGGGCTGCTCCCCGCCAAGAAGAACACGACGGCCACGTTCACCGACGTCCGCCAGTCCGAGGACGCGATGGTGGCCGACGTCGGCACCGACAAGCCGGGACGGGTGGCGTACACCACCGGTGCGCTGCCGGTGGACCTGCGCCTGTCCGGTACGCCCGTCGTGGACCTGCGCGTCGCCCTCGACAAGCCCACGTCGAACCTGACCGCGCTCATCGTCGACTTCGGCGAGGACACCCGGATCGACTGGCGCCGAGGGCAGGGTGTGACGACCCTGACCGAGGAGACCTGCCACGGCGAGAGCACGGCCTCCGACGACGGCTGCTACAGGAAGGTCGTCAACAACCTCGCCACCCGCCCGCTGGAGATCGTGGCACGCGGCTGGATCGACGTGCAGAACCGCGACTCGCTCAGTACGTCCTCACCGATGACCCCGGGTGAGTACGGCACGGTCAAGTGGGAGACCCTGCCGCAGGACTACGTCTTCAAGAAGGGTCACCGCCTGGGCTTCGTGATCGCCGGAACCGACTCGACCTACAGCGGCGAGAGGGCCACAGGCGCGAACGTCACCATCGACCTCAGCAAGAGCAAGGTGCAGTTCCCGCTCGCCCTCGGCTCCCTGCTGCTCGACCTGGCGAAGGACAAGGTCAAGTGGCACGGCCCGCAGCAGCAGAACCTGCCCGTGCCTGAGAACCGCCTCTACTGATGAACCGCCTCTACTGAACAGAAAGCCGGGGTCCGCACCTTCACGGTGCGGGCCCCGGCTCGCGTCGTGGCGGGCCTCGGCGAGGTCAGACGAGACCGTTCTGGGTGAGCCAGTCCTTGGCGACCGCGGGCGGGTCGTCCTTGTCGACGGCGACGCGCTTCATCAGGTCGACCAGCGCGTTCGTGTCGAGCTTGGCGGAGATGGCGTTCAGGGTCGTGCGCACGGTGTCGTCGGCGCCGGCCTTGTTGATCAGCGGCGTGACGTTCTGGGCGCTGAAGACGTTCTTCGGGTCCTGGAGCGACACAAGACCGTTGATCAGCAGCTTGGGGTCGGTGGTGAAGACGTTGCCGACCTGGATCGTGCCGCTCTTGAGCGCGTCGGCCGTGGTCGCGTCGGTCGGCTTCCACTCCTTGAACGTGAGACCGTACACGTCCTTGAACTGGGCCTCGCGGCGCTTCTTGAACTCGGGCGGGCCGCCCACGACGAAGTCCTTGGCGACCTTGGCCAGGTCCTCGATGGTCGTCAGGTTGTTCTTCGTGGCGGTCTCCTTGGAGACCGTCAATGAGTCGTTGTCCTGGGCGGTCGAGGAGTCGAGGAGCTCCAGCTCGGCGGGGAGCTTCGACTTGAGCTCGGTGTTGACGTCATCGGTGCTGGCCGCGGTGCTCTTGGGGTCGATGAAGCTGAGCAGGCCGCCGTTGTACTCGGGAAGCACGGTCAGCGCGCCGGTCTTGATCTGGTCGTAGTAGACCTCACGGCTGCCGATGTTGAACTTCTCCTCCACCTGCACGCCCTTGGCCGTGAGGGCCTGGGAGTAGATCGAGGCGAGCAGGACGTTCTCGGGGAAGTTGGCGGAACCGATGACGACCTTGGAGCCGCCACCGGAACCGGACGCGCTGGGGGCCGCGCTGACGCTGCTGGTCGTGTCGAGCGGGTCCCCGCCACCACACGCGCCTAGGGTGAACACCGCGGTCAGAGCGACCGCCGCGGTGGTGATCATTCGCCTCATTTAATTCCCTTCCAAATCAGGGGGTAATGTAGAGATTAGCGGACCCTCACGCGCTGGCTCACCCCGGGGGAGACCACCACGCGCTGCAGCAGCGAGAAGGCGAGCTGCACGATCAACGCCAGCACGGCGACGAGGACCGCTCCCCCGATCGTGCTCGGGAAGTCCTTGGTCGCCAGCCCGTCGATGATGTAACGGCCGAGCCCGCCCAGGCCGACGTACGCGGCGACGGTGGCCGTCGCGACCACCTGGATCGCCGCGACGCGCAGGCCGAGCAGGATCAGCGGCGACGCCACCGGGACGAGCACCTTCGTCAGCACCTGGCGGCCGCGCAGGCCCATGCCGTACGCCGCGTCGCGCAGGTCCTCGTCGACGCCCCGGATGCCCTCGTAGGTGTTGACCAGGATCGGGGGGATCGCGAGGGCCACCAGGGGGATCAGCACGGGCCAGGTCGTGCCGACCCCGGCCAGCAGCACGATCAGCACCACGAGGCCCAGGGTGGGCAGCGCGCGGGCGGCGTTCGCGGCGACCACGACGAGGACGGCGCCCCGCCGGGTGTGCCCGATCAGCAGGCCGAGCGGGATCGCGACGACCATCGACAGGAACAGCGCCACCACGGAGAACTCGATGTGCTCCAGGAGCCGGGTGGGGATGCCCCCGGGACCCGACCAGTTCGCCGCGTCGCCGAAGAAGTCGATCAGCCAGTTCATGTCGTCCTCCTCGCACGGGCCCAGGGGGTCAGCAGGCGTTGCGCGAGGACGATGAGGCCGTCGGCGAGCACGGCGAGCGCCACGACCAGCACGATGCCCACCACGATCGGCGTGTAGAACTGGCGCTGCCATCCGTCGATGAACAGGTAGCCGAGCCCGCCCCGCCCGACCAGCGCGCCGACGCTGACGAGGCTGATGCTGGACACCGTCGCCACCCGCAGGCCGGCGAGCACGACGGGCACCGCGATGGGCAGCTCGACCTGCAGCAGCCGCCGCAACGGCCCGAAGCCCATCGCCACGGCCGACTGGCGCACGTGGTCGGGCACCGCCCCGAGCCCGTCCACCACCGACGGGATCAGCACAGCGAGGGAGTAGAAGGTCAAGGGGATGATCACCGTGGCCCGCTCCGCCAGCCCGGTCAGCGGGATCAGCACGATGAAGACGGCCAGCGAGGGCAGCGAGTAGACGACGTTCATCAGGCCGACCGTGGGCTGGTAGAGCACGCGCCAGCGCGCGCTCGCGAGGCCCAGGGGCAGGGCGATGACCAGCCCCAGCAGCACCGGCACGACCGCCATGACGACGTGGTCGACGAGCAGCGTCTGGATGCTGGGCCAGTTGCGGCCGATCCAGTCCCAGCGGACCAGCGGCTCGCCGTCACCCATCGGCCACCCCCGTGCTCCGGATGAGGGCCGCGTCGAGCGCGTCCCTGGTGACGACCCCGGCGAACCTGCCGTCGCCGTCCACCGCGATCGCGCAGCCGGACGGCGCGAGCAGCGCCGCGTCGAGCGCGGCGCGCAGGGAGTCCTTCTTCAGGTCGAAGGTCCCGAACGGCTGGAGCCCGTTCACGCCGCCGGCGCCGTCCGCACGCCACCCGGTCGGCCGGTTGTCGTCGTCCAGGACCACCGACCAGCCGGCCACGCCGGGCTCGGACCGCACCTCGATGCCGCTGGCCGGGACGAAGGACAGGCGCCGGATGCCGCGGTCCTTGCCAAGGAACCCCTCGACGAAGGCGTCGGCGGGCTCGGCGAGCAGGGTCGCGGGGTCGGCGATCTGCGCCAGGTGACCGCCGACGCGCAGCACCGCGACGGTGTCGCCCAGCTTGATCGCCTCGTCGATGTCGTGGGTCACGAACACGATCGTCTTCTGGAGCTCGGCCTGGAGCCGGAGCAGCTCGTCCTGCAGGCTGGTGCGCACGACGGGGTCCACAGCGCTGAACGGCTCGTCCATGAGCAGCACCGGTGGGTCGGCCGCGAGGGCCCTCGCCACCCCGACCCTCTGCTGCTGGCCGCCGGAGAGCTGGAAGGGGTAGCGCCCGGCCAGCTTGGTGTCGAGCCCGACGCGCTCAAGAAGCTCCATCGCCCGCTCGCGCGCCTTCTTCTTGTCCCATCCGAGCAGGTAGGGCACGGTGGCGACGTTGTCCACGATCTTGCGGTGCGGGAACAGGCCGGACTGCTGGATGACGTAGCCGATGCCCCTGCGCAGGGTCGGCGGGTCGATCTTCCGGATGTCCTGGTCGTCGAGGAGGATGCGCCCCTCGGTCGCGTCGATCATGCGGTTGATCATGCGCAACGACGTGGTCTTACCGCAGCCGGACGGCCCCACGAAGACGGTTATGGCCCCGGTGGGAACCTGGAGGTTGAGGTTGTCGACGGCTACCGTGCCGTCGCCATAGCGCTTGGTTACGCCTTCAAATGTGATCACGCACGACCTCGTGCTTCTCGGCCGGGACCGCGTGGCCCGGAATCGTCGAGTCGGCTGCGCGCAGCTACCACCCGCTCGGCAGCCCCCACGGTAGGTGACGGTCCGACCGCAGGTCCACTTGATCTTTCCCGACACACCCTATGGGGATCTTCAGCAATCTGTCCCAAGACAACCGTCATACCGACTTGTCAGCATTTCAGAAAGGTTCGAATGTTCGCTGTCCGGCCGCTTCTTCCTGGTACTTTCGCGATATCTATCAAAGTGGCATCGATTAGTGCGACTCCCCGGGAGGGCCTTGGCATGATTGGCTCCCCCTCCCTATCCCCCTCAGCCAGGCCAAACCTTCCAGCCCGCACGAGAATTCCAGAGGAGCGGTTGTGACTTCATCGCTCATCGATCAGCGCCCCAGGGGCGAGCTGGTCGCCGAGCTCTACGACCGTCACGCCGCCGGGTTGTTCGCGTACTGCCACGATCAGCTCGGCGACACCGCCTCCGCCGCCGACGCGCTGACGGCCGTTCTCACCAATGTTCCGGTGGTGGAGCCCCCGCGCGCCGCGCTCTACGCGCTCGCGCGCCGTGAGATCTACCGGCGCGACGTCACCTACGTCCCGCCGTCGGTCGATCCCGTCGCCGACCCCGCGACCGCGCTGGTCGAGCGGGCTGTACGTGAGGTCCGCCCCCACCAGCGCGAGGTGCTCCTGCTGTCGGCGGTCTGCGGGCTGGACACGGCCGAGCTGGCCTGGGTCCTCGACGTCGCGGCCGACACCGCCGAGCAGCTTGAGCTCACCGCCCGCCGGCGGTTCACCCATTCCCTCGCCGCCGCCGTGACCGCCACGCGGTCAGGAGCCGTCGTGCCGCCGCAGGTGGCCGAGGTGTACGCGGGCCTCGCGATCGGGCCCGCCGAGGATGCCCTGGCCCGGCTGCCCTGGCGCCGGCCGTCGGGGGCCCTGCGGGTGTCGATCCTCAGCGCGATCCCCGCAGAGACCGGTACGGCCGGCGGTGGCGCGCGATCGGCGAGCAAGCGGCTCTGGCCAACCACGCCCAGGTGGCCGCTGCCCCTCGCCGAGCCCGATCCCATCACCAACACCGGCGTCTTCCCCGCCAAGGAGCTGTCGCCTCCCGAGCCCGGCCGCGGATCCGGGCACGAGGCGACCACCGAGCCGATGCCGAGGATCCGGGCATCACGCCCCGGAGCACCGAACGGTCTCCCGAGATCCCGCCGCCGCCGGTCTGGTAAGTCCGCCCCGGCCCCCCTCGCCGCCCCGGTTCCCCTGACCGCTCCGGTTCCTCTGACCGCCCCGGTAACCCCGGAGACCCTTACGGTCCCGGAGACACTGGCAGTCCCAGAGACACGAGCGGTTTCCGAGGCATTGGCAGTCCCGGAGACACTCGCGGTCCCCGAGCCGACGGTCCGGGACGTACCGGCGGTCCCGGACGTGCTGACGGCCCCCGACGTGTTGGTCGCGGCGTCTGATCCGCCGACCGTCTTTCCCGACTCCCTGGTGGCGTCGACGGGGCCTGCGGCTCCCCCGCAGGACGGCGCTCCGGCCCTGGACGGCTCGTCACATACCGGGCGCGGCCCGGCGCCCGCGAAGTCGTCCTTCAGCGAGGCGCTGGCCACCAGGAACTGGCCCACCCTCCGGCGCACCTTCGCCACCACCGAAACGACCGGCGCCGAGACACGTACGTCCGCCGAGACACGTACGTCCGCCGAAACGCTCACGTCCGCTGAGACGCCTACCTCTACCGAGACGAGTGCGTCCACAGAGACCGCTGCCGGCGAAGGGTCCCCGGCGTCCGGCGACACGTCGCCGGCGGAGCCGGCCGAGCAGACCGTGGTGGACGGCCTGCCCACCCCGGACCCTGACCCCGAGCCCCCGACGGCCACGGCGGTGAGTGTGCCCAAGCGGGCCACGGCGGCGGGGAAGGAACCCGGGCAGGCGGCGCGGCCACACCGGCACGACCGGCCCAAGCCGATCAAGCTGGGCGAGCACCACTACGACTGGCTCTGGGAGCTGGCCGGGTTCATCCTCTGCGTCGCGATCGCGATGATCGTGTTCTTCGCGGTCCCCACGATCGTCACCCCCTGACCGACGTCCGGCCGACGTCACCCTCAGAGGCGTCACCGTCAGAGGGCTCACCTTCAGAGGGCTTACCGTCAGAGGCGTCTCCTTGGGAGACGTCGCCGGACGAGCGGTCAGTCCTGGGAGAGGATGAGGCCGCTTGTCGGGACGCCGGTGCCCGCGGTGACCAACACGTTCTGGACGCCGGGCACCTGGTTGACGGACGTTCCCCTGATCTGGCGCACGGCCTCGGCGATGCCGTTCATGCCGTGGATGTACGCCTCGCCGAGCTGCCCGCCGTGCGGGTTCACCGGCAGGTGACCGTCGATCTCGATGCCGCCGCCGGCGATGAAGTCCTTGGCCTCTCCCCTGCCGCAGAACCCCAGCTCCTCCAGCTGGCTCAGCACGAATGGCGTGAAGTGGTCGTAGAGAATGGCGGTCTGGATGTCATCAGGCAACATTCCCGACATCTCCCAGAGGCCGCGTCCCACCACCCCCATCTCCGGCAGGCCGGACATGTCATCGCGGTAGAAGCTCGTCATCATCATCTGCCCCGCCCCCGACCCCTGCGCGGCGGCAGTGACGATCGCCGGGGACCGCCGCAGGTCCCTCGCCCGCTCGGCCGAGGTGACGACCAGGGCCACGGCCCCGTCGCTCTCCTGGCAGCAGTCCAGCAGGTGCAGCGGTTCCACGATCCACTTCGACCGCTGGTGCTGCTCCAGGGTGATCGGCCTCTCGTAGAACCACGCCGCCGGGTTCGCGGCGGCGTGGCGGCGCATCGCCACAGCCACCCGGCCGAAGTCCTCCGAGGTCGCGCCGTAGGTGTGCATGTACCGCTGGGCGAACATCGCGACCCAGGCGGCCGGCGTCATCAGCCCGTACGGCACGTGCCAGCTCATCTCCATGCCCTGCGACGAGGGCTCGCCGCCGAGCCGGGCGTCCGGCTGGCCGAACCTGCGCCCGGACCGCTCGTTGAAGGCCCGGTAGCAGACGACGGTGGACGCCACCCCGGTCGCGACGGCCATCGCGGCGTGCAGGACCGTCCCGCACGCGGCCCCTCCCCCGTAGTGGACCCGGGAGAAGAACGACAGGTCGCCGATCCCGGCCTCGCGGGCGACCGAGATCTCCTGGTTGCTGTCCTGCGTGTAGGTGACCAGGCCGTCCACCTCGGACGGCGGCAGCCCGGCGTCGTCGAGCGCGGCGAGGACGGCCTCGGCGGCGAGCTGGAGCTCCGAACGGCCGGAATCCTTGGAGAACTCGGTGGCGCCGACGCCCGCGACGGCCGTACGGCCGGAAAGCGAGTACACGTGATGTGCCCTTCTGATGGCGACCCTTGTGACAGCCCTGGCGACGTCTCCGCCGGCGGCGGCTCAGCCGGGGAGGAAGAAGCGGACGGTGCCGGTGGCGTGGTCGCCCAGGCTGACCGTGCCGCGCACGTCGACGGAGACCTCGCGGCCCTCGCGCGACGCGACCGTCCCGCTGAAGGTGATCGCGTCACCCGCGTACGCGGGCACGCCCAGCCGGACGTTGATGCCACGGATCAGCGCCTCGGGCCCGGCCCAGTCGGTGACGTAGCGCTCGACCAGCCCCATGGTCGTCAGGATGTTCAGGAAGATGTCCTTGGAGCCCTGAGCCTGCGCGATCTCCACATCGTGGTGTACGGGTGTGTAGTCCATGGTGGCCAGCGCCGTCGAGATGACCATCGTCGGGCTCAGCTCGACGCGCAGGAGCGGGAGCGCCGCCCCGCACTCGATCTCGTCTTCCGTCAATGTGCGCATCACGGCTCCCGGGGTTCCCACAACGGCAGGACGAGGTCGTCGTCCATCTCGCGGTATGTCACACGCACCGGCATACCGATACCCACCTTTTCTGGCGCGCATCCCACGACGTTGCCGACGATGCGCACACCTTCGAGTAGTTCGATCACGGCCACCACGAAAGGCGTCCGGATCCCGGGAACGGGCGGGTTGTGGTGGACGACGAAGCTGTAGACCTCGCCGAGCCCGCTCGCCACGGTGTACGACCGGTTGACCGACCGGCACGACGGGCAGACCGGCCCCGGCGGATGCCGCGGTTCGCCGCAGTCGCCGCATTTCTGGATCCGTAGCTCGCCTTGCCGCACACCCTCCCAGAAGAACGCCGTGTCCCTGTTGACGGCCGGCTTCAGGGGGTACGGCTCCCGCGCTTCGGGCGCTGCTTTCTTCTCCCGGGGGCGAAACTTCAGTACCCGGAACATCATTTCCGCCACCGGCTCGGCCTCGGAGTACCAGGTCACCACCCATGTCACGAAATATCCGACACCGAGGGCCGTGGTCTTCGGGCCCGACAGGCCCGTCATCCGGGTGGCGGGGGTGAGCCGCTCCCCCAGCCGCAGGTAGCGGTGGTGGGTCTGCTCGCAGTTGGTGGCCACGACCCCGGTGAAGCCGTCCTCGTCCAGCAGGGCGAGCACGCCGTCCACCGGGCTCGCCACGCCCTTGTCGCGCCGCAGCCCCGGCATCGTCCACACCTGGACCATCGCGGGCGGCGCGACGATCTCCCCGTGTACGCTCCCGGCGGCGAACTTCTCGTCGGTGTAGACGGGGTTGGCGTCCCCCATCGCGTCCGTCCAGTGGTGGATCATCGGCAGGTTCACCGGGTCGGTGGCGGCGACCCCCCGTACCTCACCCGCCGCGATCTGCCGCTCCGCCAGGGCGGTCAGCCGCTCGTGGACGCTCGACTCAACCGTCACTGTCTCTCCTCAGCGCTGCGGTGGCCCTCGGGCCGGGTCATGGGAAGGGCGTCATCGAGGCGGTCGCGGGAGGCCGAGGCCGAGCATCGCGATCAGTTCGCGCTGGACCTCGTTCACCCCGCCGCCGAAGGTCAGCACGACCGCGCCCTTGACCCCGTGGTCCAGCACGTCGACGAACGCGGCGGTCTCCGGGTCGGACGGGTCGCCGTACCGGGCGAGCACCTCGCCGACGATCCTGCCGACGTCCTGCATGCGCTCGGAGCCGTAGATCTTGGTGGCTGAGGCGTCGGGGGCGCCCAGCCAGCCGAGGTCCATGTTGGCCGCGACCTGCCAGTTCAGCAGCTCGTTGGTGCGGAAGTAGGCGTAGACACGCCCGATGGCCCGCCGCACCGCCGGCTCCTCGATCGCCCCTGTGCGCCGGGCCCACGCGACGAACCTGTCGTACACATGGGCGATGTTCCCGGCGGGGCCGAGCGTGACCCGCTCGTGGTTGAGCTGGTTGACGATGAGGTCCCAGCCCTTGTTCACCTCACCGACCAGCATGTCCGCGGGCACACGCACGTCCGCGTAGTAGGTCGAGTTGGTGTGGTGGCGCCCGTCCATCGTGATGATGGGCGTCCAGGAGTATCCCGGATCGGTGGTGTCGACGATCATCATCGAGATGCCCCGGTGCTTCTTGGCCTCCGGGTCCGTACGCGCGGCCAGCCAGATGTACTGGGCGTAGTGCGCGCCCGAGGTGAAGATCTTCTGCCCGTTGACGACGTAGTGGTCCCCGTCCCTGACGGCCGTGGTGCGCAGGGACGCGAGGTCCGTCCCGGCTCCCGGCTCGCTGTACCCGATGGCGAAGTGGCACTCCCCCGCGAGGATCCTCGGCAGGAAGAACTCCTTCTGCTCCGCCGTGCCGTACTGCATCAGGGTGGGGCCGACCGTCTGCAGCGTGATGATCGGGTACGGCACCTCGGCGCGGGCGATCTCGTTGGCGAAGATCTGCTGCTCCAGCGGCCCGAGGCCGGCGCCGCCGTACTCCTTGGGCCAGCCGAGGCCGAGCTTGCCGTCGCGGCCGAGCCTGCGGCAGTGCTCGATGTACGCCTGGCCGAACGGGTCCTGGGCGATCTTCCTGCGGTCCTCGCCGGTCAGGCACGCGGTGAAGTAGTCGCGCAGCTCCGCACGGAGCCGCTTCTGCTCGGAGGTGAGGTCGATCAGCATCAGACGAGCGCTCCTATCGTGTCGAGCCGGGCCTCCACGCCACCGAGAAGGTGGGCACGATGCTTGCCCCAGGCGAAGTAGCGGTGCAGCGGGTACGTCACGTCGAGGCCGATCCCGCCGTGCAGGTGCTGACAGGTGTACAGGCCGGCGAGCGCGGCGTCGGTCACAGTGTGCGCCGCGACGGCCAGGTCCAGCTCGGCCTCCTCGTCGAGGCCGGCGTCGACCCGCCACGCGCCCGACCAGACCGCCACGTCGAGCGCCCGCCCGGCGATGTAGACGTCCGCGATCTGCACGGTCACCGCCTGGAACTCGGCCAGCGCGCGGCCGAACTGCTTGCGCGTCTTGATGTACTCCGTCGTCAGCTCCAGTGCCCCCGCCAGCACGCCGGAGGCACTGGCGGTGATCGCGACCAGCATGAGCAGCCGCAGCGTGCCGTACGCCGCGCCTCCTGGCTCGCCGACCGGCTCACCGGGGGCGTCGTCGAAGACGACGGCCGCCGTGGGCTCTCCGGTGGAGGCCGGCACGGCCTGTACGGCCGCGTCCCCGGGCCTCACCAGGAACAGGCCGGTGCCGTGCTCGGTCTCGGCGGGCACCAGGATGGCCTCGGACTCGGCGGCGTAGGACACCATGGTCTTGCGTCCGGAAAGCACCCATCCGTCGCCCGATCGCCGGGACGTCGTCAGGGGCGTCGCGCCGAGGTCCCGCCCCGGTTCCAGGAGCGCGGCGGTCAGCACGATCTCGCCCTCGGCAAGGCGGGTCAGCCTCTCGCGCTGCTCCGCGGACCCGTACCGGCCGATCACCATCGCCGCGACCAGGCTGTCCTGGATCGGGGCCGGGACCACTTTCGTCCCAGCCTCGCGCAGGATCACGGCCAGCCCCACCGCGCCCAGCCCGGCGCCACCCGCCTCCTCGGGCAGGCAGGCGGCGATCAGCCCGGCCTGCGCCACCCCCTCCCAGAGCCCGGCGTCGTACGGCCGCCCGCCCTTCTCGTGGTCCGCGAGCCGCTCCTGCGTGGCCTCCCGGCCGAACAGGCGCGCGGCCAGTTCCCTCAGCTCTGCCTGCGTCTCGTCCAGGGTGAAGTCCATCGTCGCTCCAGGGGGTGGCATGACCTGGTCAGCCGCAAACTAGAACAGATTCTAATATCTGTCCAGGGGCATTTCCGGAGAGACCACCGGATATCTGCTCGCAACACAAACGTCATGGAAGACCGGCATTCGTTGTGACCGGTGAGTAACAAGGCCTACCTGCGAGTAATCCGGTAACGTGTTCTTATGCGCACTCCGCATGCCGGCACCACAGCCGTCCCGGCGCCCACCGGGCCCGACGGCGACGATCACGTGGCGCACCCGCCTCCGGCGGCCCCGGTCTCCTCCGGCGTCCGCACGCGCAGCCAGCACCAGCGGCGCAAGCGCATCGTCCAGGCCGCCGCCGCGCTCGCGTCACGCGGCGGCGTGGAGGCCATGCAGATGAGGACCGTCGCCGAGCGCGCCGGGGTGGCCCTCGGCACTCTCTACCGCTACTTCCCCTCCAAGATGGACCTGGTGGTCGCGGTCGTCGGCGAGGAGCTCGACCTGCTTGAGAGCAGCATCGAGCGGCGTCCGCCGAGCGCGGCCTCCCCCGCGGGCAGGGCCGTCGACGTGCTCATGCGGGCGACCCGCGGTCTCATGCGCGAGCCCGAGCTGGCCGACGCGCTGATCCGTTCACTGATCATGGCCGAGGTCGACACCCCCTTCGGCGACCGCATGGCCGGCCTGCTCCTGCGCGTGTCGGGCAACGGCCTCACCGCGCAGTCGGCGACCGAGGAGGAGTTCGCCCTGGCGGGCTCGCTGGCGAGCATCTGGGTGCACGAGCTGCTCGAAATGCTGCGCGGCCGCCGCACCTACGAGCAGATCCAGCGCCGCATCGAGATCGCCGCCGGGCGCCTGCTCAGCGACTTCGGCCGCTGAGCCCCGCCACCGGGGACTTCCACGTCAAAATAGAACCCGTTACAGTCTCGGCTAGAACAACGTTCGGACGTTGAGGAGGCCCGCATGGGCACGCCGGTGATCGTCGAGGCCGTACGCACCCCGATCGGCAAGCGCGCCGGCTGGCTTTCGGGGCTCAAACCGCAGGTGCTGCTCGCGACGGCCATGAGAGGCGTGGTCGAGAAGTCCGGCGTCGACCCCTCGACCATCGGCCAGGCGTTCGCCGGGTGCGTGACCCAGGCGGGCGAGCAGGGCGGGCACATCGGCCGCTACGCCTGGCTGTACGCGGGCCTGCCGTACCAGACGGGCGTGACGACCGTGGACGCCCAGTGCGGCTCGTCCCAGCAGGCCGTCCACCTGGTCGCGGCGCTCATCCAGGCGGGCGTCATCGACGCCGGCGTGGCCTGCGGCGTCGAGGCCATGAGCCGCCAGCCGCTCGGCAGCAACGTGCTCCCCGCCAAGCCCCGGCCTGACGACTGGTCGATCGACATGCCCGACCAGTTCAACGCGGCCGAGCGCATCGCGAAGCGCCGGGGGCTCACGCGCGAGCGGCTCGACGCGTTCGGCGCGCGGTCACAGCGGCTCGCGGCCAAGGCGTGGGCCGACGGCCGGTTCGAGCGCGAGATCATCCCGGTTGCCGCCCCCGTGCTGGACGACGACGGACGGCCGACGGGTGAGAGCCGTACGGTCGCGAGGGACCAGGGCCTGCGCGAGACCACGGCCGAGGGGCTCGCCAGGCTGAAGCCGGTGCTCGGCGAGAACGCGTTACACACCGCGGGCACGTCGTCCCAGATCTCCGACGGCGCGGCGGCCGTGCTGCTGATGAGCGAGGAGGCCGCCGCCCGGCAGGGCCTGCGCCCGCGCGCCCGCATCCTGGCCCAGGCCCTGGTCGGCGCCGAGCCGTACTACCACCTGGACGGGCCGGTGGACGCGACCGCCAAGGCGCTGGCCATGTCGGGCATGAAGGTGGCCGACATCGACAGGTTCGAGGTGAACGAGGCGTTCGCCGCCGTCGTGCTGTCGTGGGCGAGTGTCCACCAGCCTGACATGGACCACGTCAACGTGAGCGGCGGGGCCATCGCGCTCGGCCATCCGGTGGGCGCGACGGGCTCGCGCCTGATCACCACGGCCCTCCACGAGCTGGAGAGATCCGACACCTCGACCGCCCTGGTCTCGATGTGCGCCGGAGGCGCCCTCGCGACCGCGACCGTTCTTGAGCGCGTGTGAAGACGCGCCGCAGGCCGTACAGCGCGCAGCGGCCCGCCGACCTCGGCGGCGGGGTGTGGAGCGTCCCGGTGCCGATCCCCGGCAACCCCCTCGGGTACACGCTGGTGTACGCCGTCGAGTCCCCGGCCGGGCCGGTGCTGGTCGACGCCGGGTGGAACCACGAGGACGCCTGGCTGGCGCTCCGGGACGGGCTCGCCACCCTGGGCATCGACGTCCGCACGGTGCGCGGGGTGGTCGTCACGCACCACCACCCCGACCACGCGGGGCTCGCCGGGCGGGTGCGCGAGGAGTCCGGCGGCTGGATCGCCATGCACGAGGCGGACGCCGCGCTCGTACGGCTGATCCACGAGCTGGCCGAGGGGTCACACCGCAACTTCCAGGCCGACATGATGCGCCGGGCGGGCGCGGGATCGGACGCGGACGCGGTGGCCCTGTCCGGCCGTCCCGACCCACCCGCCGTACCCGACCTGGAGCTCAGGGACGGCGACCTGATCGACCTGCCCGGCCGCAGGCTCCGTACGGTCTGGACCCCCGGACACACACCCGGCCACGTCTGCCTGCACCTGGAGGACGCGGACCGGCTCTTCACCGGGGACCACGTTCTGCCTGGCATCACCCCCCATATCGGGATTTATCCGTACGACAGGACCGACGTCGACCCGCTGGGCGACTTCCTGACCTCCCTGGAGCGCGTGGGCGGCCTCGGGAGCGCCGAGGCCCTTCCCGCCCATGAGTGGACGTTCCCCGACGTCGGCACCCGCGCGGCCGAGATCCGCGCCCACCACGAGGACAAGCTGGTCCAGGTGCGCGAGCTGCTGGCCGGGCTCTCCCCGGCCTCACCGACCATCTGGGACGTCGCCGAGCGGATGACCTGGAATCGCCCCTGGGCCGACCTCGCGCCCATGCAGCGCGGCATGGCGGCGGGCGAGGCGGCCGCGCACCTGCGCACGCTGGAGGTCCGCGGCCTGATCCGTCGCGAGCCTGGTGCTCCCGGCGATCCCGTACGGTTCACAGCCGCGACACACTGACGGCATACACTCCTAGACATCGGATGTATGGGCTTGAACTGCGCAACTCTAGGGGTGGTGACTCCGTGGCGGTCACGGACGCGGCGATCGACAAGATCAAGGGAATGATCGTCTCGGGTGAGCTCGCCCCCGGCGCGAGGCTGCCGAAGGAGGCCGACCTCGCCGAACGGCTCGGCCTTTCCCGCAACTCGCTCCGCGAGGCCGTGCGCGCGTTGGCGCTGATCAACGTGCTGGACGTGCGCCAGGGCGACGGCACGTACGTCACGAGCCTTGAGCCCCGGCTGCTCCTCGACGCCCTCTCGTTCGTGGTCGACTTCCACCGCGACGACACCGTGCTGGAGTTCTTCCAGGTCCGCCGCATCCTGGAGCCGTCGGCGACGGCGATGGCCGCGGCCAACATGAGCCCGGAGGGCGTCGAGGAACTGCGGATGATCCTTGAGGCCCTGCCGGAGGACCCCAACATCGAGCAGCTCGTGGCCAACGATCTCGACTTCCACCAGGCCATCGCCAAGGGGTCGGGCAACACCGTGCTCTGCTCGCTGATCGAGAGCCTGTCGGGTCCCACCACCCGGGCGCGCATCTGGCGGGGCCTCACCCAGGAGGGGGCCACCGTGAAGACCAGGGAGCAGCACATGGCGATCTACGAGGCGATCGCCGGCCACCAGCCCGACGTCGCCCGCGCCTGGGCCACCGTTCACGTCGCCGGCGTCGAAGAATGGCTCCGCAGGGCCCTGTGACCTCCACCAGGCCTCGCGGCGGCGCTCAGCAGGAGGCCACCTTCCTCGAAAGACGCTGACCAAGGGCGGCCACACCGAACGGATAAGCACGCTTAGAAGTCGAACTCGCCGATGCGGACACCTGCGAGGAATGCCTTCCACTCGGACTGGGTGTAGAGGATGGCTGGACCATCGGGCTGATGACTGTGCCGTACGGCGATCCGCCCACTCCCGTCGAGAACGGGACCGGCTTCAACACAGTCACCACCCCCATTGGGACTGAAACTACTGATGTGCCACGCAACCTCAGCCCGTGACTCAGTCGACATGCTCTCTCCTACTAGTTAGGGGGTCTATGCGTACCTGTCCGCAGCGGCTCGGATCAGCCCGACAGATTCATCCGGGTCCAACGCTCTGCGCCTGATGTGCCGATATTTCGTCTCAAGCCGTTGTACGCCCCGCGTTTCAACATAGATGCCGCCTGCGGGAGTGTCTACGAAAGCGACATCCGGGTAAGGTGACGGCAACTCGAAGATCATAAAGGCGCCTTCAGGACTGGCATGTGCTCCGGACGCGAAAGGCAGCACTCGGATGTCGACGGTGGGGCGTTCGGCCAGGTCTATCAGGTATGAAAGCTGCGACGCCATGGTCTCCAATGCCCCAGGCGCACGATGTAGGACGCTCTCGTCCAGAATGGCCTCGATGTGAGGCGGTTCACGGTCGGTGAGTACCTGCTGACGTGTGAGCCGGAACCGTACCCACGACATCATCTGCTCGGCAGACGCATCGGGATCAGCAGCGCTGATCACCGCTTCCATGTACGCGCGGGTCTGTAACAGGCCGGGGACGACCAACGCATCGAACGAGCGGACAAGTCGAGCCCGCGACTCTATCCAGGCGTAGTCAATGGTGTTCTTAGACAGAGCGTCTGAATAGCTTTCCCACCACCCTGTCTGCCATACCTCGGTCGCAAGTCGCACCAAGTTGTCCCTCCGCTGCGGATCATCTACGCCGTAGAGGTTCAGCAGGACCTGGACATCCGAAGTCCGGGCAGGGTAAAGGCCGGCCTCGAATCGACTGACAGTGGCTCCTGTGCGCTCGATGTAGCCAGCGACCTCACTGGCCGTCAGCCCAGCGGCTTCTCGCAACTCTCTGAGCTCACGCCCCAGCCACTGCGCACGCAAAGTCATGCCGCGCTTGATGCTCATGCGATCACCCCATGCCACTGAATCTTGCAGAAGGCTACCTAACGCCTACCCAGCGTTGCCAACTTTCACCATTACCCATGTAAATATTCACAGCCCATGTAAGACTCTTGGTCACCGGAACAACACTCTCCGGATGCATGCGGCATGAAGGAAGGGGTTGAGGTGGAGGCGCAAGGTGACATCAGCTCGCGTCTGGACGTGGAAAGACACCTGCTCGGAACTCCGGCAAGGCAGCCACGAATGCAAGGAGGTCGCAGGTGAGACAAGAGGTCAGGCAAGTCGAGCTGCTGGGCGCGGGGGTGCGGGCGCTGCAAGTGCTCGAACGTGAGGTGGCGGGCATCAACGGCCTCCACAACGAGGTACCGCTCACGCGCCACTCACCTGTCAGCAGCGGTGAGAACCTGGGGCTGGTCCCGGCGGTACGGGCTACCTGCTCGGGTGAGTCCCGCCGGATCGGCGCGGAGGACAAGGTCGGACACGAAGGCTGGTGCCGTGAGGGCGATCCGACGCCGCCCCCGCGGACGATCGCGGGCTTCATCACCTTCGCCGGAAACCCCGATCAGGTGAGTGTGGCGCGGACGTTCATACGGAAACTGCTCAGCGGGGATCCGGTGCTGGACTCGGCGATGCTAGTGGTTTCCGAGCTGGTGTCCAACAGCGTTCAACATTCGCGATCGTCGCTTCCGGGCGGGTCCGTCACGGTTTATGTCCTCCACGTCGGCACCCGGGTACGTATCGAGGTGATCGACGACGGAGGAGAAGGCGTCCCCCGGCTCCGCCCCTTGGACGGGGTGGAGTTGCCGGACTGGGCCGGGTCGCTAGACGAGCTTGATCTTCGAGGCCGGGGCCTGCGCCTAATCGACGCGGTGGCGGAGTGCTGGGACTTCACCATCGGCCGTCACAAGACCATTACCTGGGCCGAGTTGTCACCGACTCCAGCCCCTGGGGTCTGACTTTGCACAACCTCAGCAGAAACCCGCGTGTCATCCGGGTCCGCTGGCACCCTGAGCGGCCACCCATGCCGCTCAGCTGCCGCTGGTGTGGCCGCCCGCCCTACTCCCACGACCTAGCCAGCCTGCCGCACCGCCCCGACCGCCTCTGGTACGGCTACGACCGAGACGCCCCCTGCTCAGACCTCTCTGACCTCGTCATGGCCTGATGGCCGGACGATCCGGCCGCACCATCGACGCGGCCAACGCCTCTTTCGCGACCTCCGCCGAGTTGACGAGCGAATTGAGCAGAGACTCTGGCAGCGTCCCAGATCCCAGCCCGGAGCGGGTCACCAGCTCGGACAGCGCATCGCGCTGCATGTTCGTCAGGCCCGTGCGGGTGCTGAGATAACCCAGCATGTCGCGTGCGGCGTATCCATCACCTGCCTCGATCGCCTCGGCCGTCACCCGGGCGAGTACGCCGTCGGCCGCCTCCGGGTCAGCGGCGCCAGCGAGGCTGACCACGGTCAGCCCGAGCCGAGCCCGGAAGACCGCGTAGCCGGGCACCGGCTCCTGTTCGAGGAAGTGTCGGACCATCGCTGCGACTTCCTGGCTGATCGATGCCCTGTTTGGGTCCGCGCACATCACATTCAAGCAGGAAGCGACCTGATGTTCCCACGGTTGCGTCGGCGTACTGTCCGCCAGTACCGCGCGGGCCGTTGGCAGGGCACCGTGTAGGCAGTGGGCGATGATCGTGGCTTGCCGCCCCTCCATGAGGTGCCGTCCGATCCCCCGGTGTGCTTCGGCGTGGGCGACCGCGTCGTCCCAGCGGCCTGCGAGAGCCAGGGCACGGATCCCGTCCGCGAGATAGTGCATCCAGACCCATTCGCGCAGGTTGCGGTGCTCCTGTCGCGTGCCCGTGAGATTGGCCAGCGGCAGTGTGTTCCTGTCGACGACCAGGTCGGTGTTCGCCGTGACAGCCTGGTACATCGCTTCCAGAAGTCGCAGGGCCTGCCCGCCGGCGTCGGCGCGGATTTGGAGCCGGGCAAGGTTGAGGACGGGTTCGAGCATGTACCTGGCCTGCCGCACAGTGAGCCGGAGGCCTGCCACTCGGTAGAGGTTGATGTGCTGCCAGCACAGGTCGCGGGCCAGGTCCTCTAGGCCGCAGTCGCTGGCCAGCAGCGCGGCCTTGTTCAGGGCGTGCGCCGCGTGGTGCATGACGTCCGCGCCTTGTTGTCCGGCGGTGCTTGCGATCTCGCAGATCTCCTTCACCCGCTCGGGGAGCGGTGGGCAGGCCGGGCGGGGGCGGCCGAGGAGCGGGAAGCGGCGCGCGGCGGCGCTCAGCGTCGTGATGTCCATGGTCAGCTCCGAGGCAGGAGGGCTGCGGTCGCTGCGCGGGCGAGGATGCTTTGAGTGGTGGCCGACAGGCCGAACCGGTTCCAGTGGAAGATCAGAACGTGGGTGAGGACGGCGCGCACCCCGCGGTCAAGCCTGCCCTCCGCCGCCGCGTGGCCGAACTGGCTGCCGGCGGCTTCGAACGCGGCGATCCAGGGCGCGGCGAACGCGACCGGACCGCCGGGCGCGAACAGCGCGCTGCCGGCCTGTGCGGGTACGGCCAGCAGGGTGCGCACGCTGGTGGCCAGTTCATCAACGCGCGCGACATCGGCATGCGAGGGTGCGGGGCGCAGCTGGGCCACCCGGTCGAAGACGTCGCCGCATTCGAACCGGTCCAGCCCGGCCGCGCGCAGCAGGGCGCTGATCAGCAGGACCGACAGTTCTCGGCGGCCCAGGCCCGGTGCGCTCTGGCGGGCGTAGTTCAGCACGCCGCGGCTGTCGGCGCAGAACAGGTCGTGGGCGGCGCACATTCCGGCCGGGCCGCCGAAGGCGGTGGTTTCGGGCTCGTACACGGTCGGCCACCAGCGGGTGAGCACCCCGGCTGCGGTCAGCTCGTCGAACACCCCGTCCACTTCTGCGGTGTCCGCGCCGCGCAGGCGAACCCGCCAGCAGGGGTGCTTGCGCAGGAACCACCATCCGGCCACGGCTCCACTGGCTTGGAGCTGGTCCAGGCCCGGCCCGAGCCGCGCCGCGCCGGCGCTCTCAGCGGTGCTCCAGTCGGGGAACTGAACGCGCAGCTGATACCACTGCTTGTCCGCGCGCCGCTCAAGGGCGGCGAGCCCGGCGGCTTGATACACCTGTAGGGCTTCGGCGAGGTCTGCGGGGTCGATGCCGCTGGCGGTCGCAGTGGACTCAAGGCTGGCGCCCGCGAGCACCGCGCCCACGCCTGCTGCGATCTGATAGGGCGGGGCGGCGGTCAGACGATCAGCAGGCATGCGTCCCATCCCGAGCGTGGCGGCGTGGTGTGCCGCGTGGTTTCCAGCGCCAGGCCCACCCCGGCGCCTCCAGTCAGCAACCCGGTCCCGATGCCGATGTCGTCGATGTCGTCGCTGTGGTTCTGAGTGGCGGTCGCGTACCTGGTCAGCGCGGCGGCCACCGCAGGAAGCCGTGCCCCGATCGTGGGACTCTGCGCGTCGCGGGCAGCCCGGTAGGCTGTCTGGTACACCCCGGCCATTCCGTGGCACAGTCCCATCTGGGTGATCCGGTGGAGCTGCCGGTCGGTCAGACAAGCGGCAAGGGCCTCCTCCGCAACCTTGCGACGGGTCGGATCGTTGGTGGCGATGGCGGCGAGCTGCTGGGCGCGGGCGATCCCGACCGCGCCATAGCACCAGGACGGTCGCCCGGGCCCGTCCTGGGCGAGGCGGCTGGTGCGCAGCTCCTGGCGGGTGACCCACTGCGGCCACCACGGCCCCTCAGCCGAGTCCTGCCGCCACCGGTCGAACCAGGCGCTCAGGTACTCGATCGCCTCGGTTTGGCCGTCGACCACATGGCCGCGTGCGGTGGCGAGTGCAAGCAGGGCGAGCAGGCCCGCCACGCCGTGCGCGATCCCGAAGTTCGCGTGCCCTCCGGGGGTCGGCAGGATCGGGTCCGGGTCGTGCGCCACCCACCATCCCGGCAGTTCAAGCCCATCCTGGTGGCGCGGCTGTGTCAACCGGGTGAGGTAGCGCAGGACGTCGGCGAGTGCGTCGCTGCCGGGCATATGACGCAGTAGCAGCGCGCCGATTCCCGTCAGCCCGTAGAACAGATCGTATTCGCCGAACGTTGCCGTCTCGCCGCGCTTCATCCGGCCTGCGGCGGTGGCCAGGCGCCGGTGAGCCAGGCGGAGTACGTACCCATCCAGGGTCGTGGCCGCCGCACGGTAGCGGGGACGCCCGTCCGAGGCTGCGGCGTGCAGCACAAAGGCGATGGCCGGCGCCCCGTAGAACAGTCCCGCGTGCTCGGCAGTGTCGATCGGCCCGGCCGCGGCCTGCTGGATTGCCGCGCGTGCGCTCGCCCAATCCCCGGAGCCGTTCAGGGCCCGCTCGATATGCAGCAGTGCGGCCCCGGCCATCCCGGTCGCCAGGGACTGGCCGGTCGCCTCGTCGGCGGTGAGCGCCACCAGGCCGGTGTTCACGCCGGGGTTCACCGGGCACCCGCCAGCGCCAGACGGCGCAGCGCGGCCGCGCGGGCCAGGCGGCCGGTCATCTTCTCAAACACCGGGTCGACGCCGAGAGCCCGCACGTGGTGCTCGTGCAGCAGGGTGCGCAGCACGGTGGCCGGGTCGCGCTGCTCGGCGAGCGCGCGATAGTAGCAGGTCAGCGCCGCATCCCGGGCGCGCCATGCGGCGGCCACCGCGTCGCCGCCCGGCGCAGCGCGGACGGCCTGGAAACCATCGGCGGGGTCGGCCAGGTGGAGTGCGTGGTCGCGGAGCGTCCGCTCCAACGGCCCACTGCCCTGTTTCAGGCACTGGATCAGCGCCCGGTATCCGGATTCGGTGTCCGGGGCGAAAGCCGCGGCCAGTTGCGCCATCGACGCGGCGGCCAGGGCTTGGCCGGGAAGCCCGGCGGCCTCAGCCATCGTGATCTGCGCGATGGCGGCCGCGGTGTCGGCGGCGAATACCTGCTCGGCCGCTGCCAGCGCTGGGCCTTCGCCGTAGCGGGCGAGATGTTGCGGGTAGGAGGCAAGGGTGAGCTGGGCGGGCAGGCCGCGCGCCTCCAGGTCGGCGGCGAAGCCGGCCAGGCGCGCGACCGCCGGTCCGTACTGGTCGGGGGAGGCAAGGCGCAGGAACAGGGCGAGGTGCTGATCGGTCTCGGGCCGGATCATGTCGCGGTGCCGCCGCACCCACCAGCGCTCGACCAGCCCGGGGAACTCGTCGACGAACGCGGGCAAGTGCGTGGTCAAGATCTGGTCGAACCGTGCGGGGTTGCCCACCAGTTGGGCGTGCACCAAAGCGGAGCCACCCGGCCGAAGGACAGCTCCCGGCGCTGCGGTTGCCGGGGGCCTGCGCTGCGGAGGGGTGATCGCGGTCATCGGGATCAGCAGCTCTGCCGGCCTCCCGATCCAGCTCTGACCGCCGGGCGCGCCGTCTTCTTGCAGCTCGATCCGCCCGGTTCTGTCCAACCGGGTCCGCAGGAGGGTGCGGTCCAGTCCCTGATCCAGGTCGAGCGGCAGACGCAGCTCCGCCAGGCACAACACGACCCTTGCCGGGACCCGCCACCGCTGCCGCCAGGAGTACAGCGCCGCATCCCAGGCTTCGCATGCCGAGGTGCCCAACAGGTCGGTGGAGGTGAGAATCCAACGGGCAGCGGCCAGCACGGTGCGCCGGTAGCGGATACGCGGAATGTAAGGCAGGGTACGGGCGGCACCGGGATCGAAGGGGCCGAATACCGCACTGCGTGCGTCAGCGACCTCGGCGAGGAACCGGGCCAGGGTCGGGCTCTGGAGGGAGGTGTCCAGCGCGTGCGGTATCCGGGGGACCACGCGCCGCCCGGTGGACCGCTGAACCAGATACATCTGGTCGGCGTCGGCGGTGACGGCCAAGTCCTCCACGCCGATCACGCCGTTATCAGGATGCTCCGACAGGGACACCACGTCGGGGACAAGCCGTGGGACGCGCACCACGTTCTCGTTGTGCGGTCGGCGAGGGGGGAAGGACAACTGCACCGCGACTTCGGCGTCCTCGTCGTCTGTGGTGAAGGACGCGGCCAACCGTTCGCGGTCGGCGTCGTCGAGCAGGTAGGCGAACCGTCCAGCCATGCTGGTATGAGCGCGGGGCGCGGCGATGACGCGCAGCTCGAACTCTCCGGCCTCAATCGCCTGGGTGGAGGTGGCGTGCAGTGTGACGCCGAGCTCGATGCGCTGTGGCGGCACGATGTCGGCGTGCTCGCCCACCGTCAGCGCCTGGACGTCGGCCTCGGTCAGCTCGATCTCCTCGGCCCCCTCCAGTACGGCCTTCTGGATGAGTTCCAGCAGAGCGGCGTCGCGCTCGGTCAGCACCCGCCAGCCGGGCCGGGCGCGCGGCGCGCCGAGGTACCCGCCGGGGTAACCGAGCCCGGAGTCGGCCACCAGTTCCCGCACCGGCACCACAGCGCCGGGCCCATAGCGGGTACGGAACCGGGCGTGGTAGTCCAGCCAAGCTGCGGAGCCGAACGGTTGAGTGGTCAGCCGCACCAGGACGCTGGCGACGCGTGCGGCCTCCGACAGCACGCGCTCGGCGATGGCGATCTGTGCGTCAAGCCGCACGTCGACGGCCAGCACGTGCCCGGCGCCGGGGGCGAGCGCGGTCATCTGTTCGGTGGCCGATACCCGGATCGCTGCGGCCTTCCCGGGGTCGGCGCAGGCGTTGTGGCGGGCCAGTTGCTCGCTGATCTCCTCCAGTCGGGATAGCAGCGCCGCGATGTCGGTCAGTCGTTCTCCGCCGGCTGCGCGCAGCGCGCCGATCAGGTGGGCCAACCCGTCGGCGGCCGTCATCGGCGGACGCAGGCTGGTGATCAGGATGCCCTGGTCGACCAGGCCGTGCAGCAAGGCGCGGACCTTGTCCGGTGAGGTGCCCGGGAACCGGGCGGCCAACTCCACGGCGAGCGCGTCGAACTGAATCGGCGAGGCGGCCCTGGCCAGCGCGAACTGCACGGGCCGGGTGTGGCGTACCGACGCATCACGCAAGGGCCCGGGAGTCCGGGCACCCACCTGTGCCCGCGCGGTCACGATGAAGCGGCCATCGCGCACAATCCCGGCGCTGTCGGCCATCACCATCAACCGCGCGCGCAACTCCAGGTGCCGCTCGACCTGGTCGATCAGCATCGTGAGCCACTCGGCGTCCGCCCGCACCACCGCCCGGTGCTCGGCGCCGACCTTCGCCATGGTGGGCCCGACCATGGCGGGGGCGACGCCGGCGAACAGCCCGAACGGGGTAGCGCGCCGCTGCCAGCGCAACAGGTAGGACGCGGCGGACACGATGGCACGGCGCAGCTCCTTGACGGGCGCCGGGCCGGTGCCTTCGGCGAGGAGTTGGTCAATGCGCGCCCCAAGGACGGGGCTGGCCATCCGCAGCGCCTCGCGTATCTCGCCGCGGGACCACAGCTTCGCCAGCCATGCCCGGCCTTCGTGCTCGATCGCGGCCGGGTCGGACACCTCCAGGTGCGTCGGCGGGTCCAGGTCGCCTGGGTCTGTCGTCGCGCGCACCATCACCAGGCCGGTGTGCTGGTAGCGCAGTGGTACGGTCACCGTGATCGCCTCCTCAGCCGGGGATGAACCGCGCCGCCGGCGCCAGACTCAGGCACCGGCGGCAGAGGGATGGTGGTTCAGACCGGGTCGTTGGAGCTGGTGCTGCACGCGCTGGTGCCGCACGTGCTGCCGCACCCGTCGTTGGTGTCACACATCATGATCACTAGAGGCGTGGTGGCCTCCACCACGCGCATGTCCAGCTCGAACTCCTCGTCGGCGGCGGCCGTGGAGTCCAGGGCCTCGGTGGCGTCGAGGGTCAGCGATGGAGCCATCGAATCACACTCCTCATTCCATAGGGGGTTGGGTGTGGTGCATCCTGGCCCGCGCGTGCGCGCGATTGCTCAGCCCACTGTGGGCCAGGAAATCGTGACCAGACCATGGGTTTTGTTGAGGACCGCCGAGCCGTCAGGAATCTGGGCGCGGTTGCTGCCAGTCGGCCAGAAGGCGAACGTGGGCGCCGGACTGTACCGGGCCTGCCGGTCCCATGCCTGGATCTGTTCGACCATCGCGGTCGCGGCCGCCTTGCCGTGCGCCCCGTAGGCGCGCGCCCCGAACTCCACTCCGGCGCCCTCCAGGGCCGGGCGCACCGCCAGGTAGGCGAAGGAGTCTCCCCGCACGACACCGAAGGGGAACCAGTTCCCCCGCTCCTGGTCCAGCTCGGTCCCCTTGTCGGCGGCCAGCTTGCAAAAGCCGGGCAGGAAACCGGCGAACCACAGGTGCAGGTCGGCGAACGACACCCCGTGATTGATCGTGACGGCGGACCACACCGCCGTACGTTCGGTCGCCAGCACCCCGTCCAGCAGGCCCGGCTCCTGCGGTACCCCGTCGTCGAACCGCAACTTGACGTTGCGGCCTTGGGCGTCAGGGAGCAGGAAGACCCGCTCGGAGTGCTCCCCGTCGCCCTGTATCGGGACGAACCCGCACACTTCGGCGGACGTACTTACCAGGTGGTCTCCCTGCTGGTGGAACGCGATCGAGCGGGTGATCCCGTTCATTCGCAGCGGCACGACGATCACTCCGTCCCCGGCCAGCTGTTCCAGCCAGGCCGACGGTATGTCCCACGCTCCGACCGTCACGATGATCGCGTCGAATGGCCCGGGCTCGGGGACACCGTGCTCGGCGTCGGCCAGCACGACCCGGACCCGGCTGCCGTACCCGGCCGCGTCCAGCAGGGCACTGGCCCGGGCGGTCACCTCCGGGTCGATGTCCACGCTGACGACACGACCCTCCGGGCCGACGACTTCGGCCAGCAGCGCGGCGTTGTAACCCCCGGATCCGACCTCCAGCACGCTCATGCCTGGCCCGATCTCCGCCTGCTCGATCATCCTGGCCTGGATGAACGGCGCGCTGATCGAGGAGGTGACCGCGCCGTGCTCGTCGGTCTTGGTCGTCACCGAGTCGTCGGCGTTGTAGGCGACCTCCAGCGATGTGCCGGCCGGAGCGAACTCGTGCCGCGGCACCACACGAAAGGCCCGTTCTACTACCGGCGACGTGATCAAGCCCTTGGCACGCAGCTTATCCGTCAGAGCATCGCGGATCTTCCCCGCTTGGTCGGAGTCTTCGGACATCTCAACCGTCTGAGTCATGCGGCACTCCCTGTCTTGATGTGTGCCGGTTTGGCAGGCCGACTGGCTTCTCGGGCCATCCTTCGGCCGCCGCCGTGGCGATCGGTGTCACGTAGAAGCCTTCTACCACTCAGCTACGACCGCTGGAGACCCGCTGTTCGACGAGGGGAACGACGCGCCGACCGCCTGCGAGCTGGTGGCCCTCGGCGAGCAGAGCGGCGAGCTTTTGGCTCAACCACGCCGGGTGCCGGCAGAACGTTCATGGCAGGGTCCGACGCGATCCGAGGCCGGGCAGATAGATGCGGGGCAATCACAGGGCGGTCCTCTCGGTGTTGCTGGACATCTCTCATCCAACTGCTCTGCCGAGGATCTGCCTTCCCCCAATCCGGAGGAGCACAGGGTCGTGCTGTCCCCCATATTGGGGGACAGCGTGACACGGCCCAAGACGCTACCGTTGAGGTGAGTCCTGCGAACATGCACGCGTGAAGGACGGTGAGATGACCGCAGCCGCACACCTCGGGCAGATTAAGGACCTGGCCCAGAGCCTGCGGCGCGAGAACACCCCGATCGACCAGATCGCCGCTGCCCTGTTCGAGCGTTTTGGCCTCACCTCGCTGGCCGCCTATCGGCATGCGAACGGTATGTCACAATCCCAAGCCGCCGACGCGTTCAACGCCCGATTCCCCGATCCGGTCGTCAAGACCGCGAAGAACATTTCCTACTGGGAGAAATGGGGCGGCCCTGGCACATCCCGTTCGGCTTCGGCACGCCCGCCGTCCATGCTGGATTTGCAGCGACTGGCCGGGCTATACGGGTGCCTGATCGACGACCTCTTAGTCGGGCCACGCCGACGCCCGGCCGGCTCCCCGGTCACCGTGCCCTACTCCGTCCTCAGCGACCTGCTCTCCGAACTGCCCATCCCGCCCGCCGGCCCGTACCCTGAAGACGTCGACGCCGTTGTGACACTCCATACCGGAATCGGCGAAGGGATCCTGATCTTGAAACTGACCCGGAGGGACTTCGCCGCCCTCATCGCCACCGGCGGACTGGCCGCGCTCCTGCCCGCCTCCTTCGCCCTCCCCGCATCGGCAGAAACCGGTCCCACCGGTCGCTTCCGCGCGACGCTCGCCGCGCACCAGGCCGGCCACCACCTCATGGCCCCCGCCCAGCACATCACCGCGCTGGTCGAAGCACTCCGCGACATCGACGCCCTCCTCGACGCCTCCGCCCCGGCCACCCAGACGGAACTACGCCTGGTCAAAGCCGAATTCGCCGAACACATCAGCTGGCTTCATCGCGAACGCGGCGACCTCACCCTTTGCCGACGCTGGTCCGAGCGGGCCACCAGCTGGGCGATCGCAGGTGGAGACACGGCCATGGCCGCCTACATGGTGCTCCGCAACGCCTCCGTAACTCTGGACGCCGGAGATCACCAAGGCGCGAACAACCTGGCCGAACGTGCCCGCACACTGTGGACAATCCCCCCTGCGCTGGAGGCTGTCGCACACCTCTACCAAGCACGTAGCAGCGCCGCTACCGGCATCATCGACACCGCGAAACTCGACGCCGCCGACGCGCTGCTCGCCCAGTCCGCCTCTCCCGACGAGCCTGCCTACCTGCGCTTCTACGGCCCCGGTTGGGCAGACCTGCAACGTGCCACCTGTTACATGGTCGGCGGACAGCCCGCCAATGCCATCACCATCCTCAACGCCCGTTTGACCGGTCTTCCGACCACCCACCATCGCGACCGCGCTCTGCACCTGGCCCGCATCGGCACCGCTCACGCCGCTACCGACACCCCCGACGCCGCCGCCATCGCTGCCCTTGCAGCCCTCTCCGAAGCCCACCGCGCTAGATCACTGCACGTCGTCGCTGAGCTCCGCCCCCTGCATACCCAGCTCACCCAAAGATGGCCTAACCAGCCCAAAGTCCGCGAGTTCGCCGAAGCTTTCACAACCGCCTGAACCCATCTGTGCCTCGCCCAGGCACTCTCCCGCAACTCGCTCCGCGAGCCCGTGCGCGCTGGCGCTGATCAACGTACTCGACGGGCGCCAGGCCATTCCAAAGGCCGGGCAACGCCGTGCTCCGCTCGCTGATCGAGAGCCTTTCAGGTCCCCGCGCGTCCGACTCTCGTCTGGCAGGGGACGGGGCTGTCTCGTAGCCGGGGCGCGACCGCCGATGCGCGCGGTGGTCCCAGGTCGTGGAACCACTTCGGCGGCTTGGATTTCTGTCGCTATTTAGCCCGATATATCAGCTTCTGCGATGAAACATACTCCCTCTCCCCATGCCACCTATCCAGATATAGGGTGTCACGTCTGCCCTATATGTACGTTTTGAGCGCCACCGCAAGGAACCCGCAATGACCACGACCGGCCCGGCCGTCGCCCCCCAGCCGCGCGGACGCCTCCGCACCGCAGCCCACCTCGCCCGCCGCCCCCGCGTACGCGCACTGCTGCTCTATGTCGGGTATATGCTGACGACCTTCGTCGCCGGCCTCGCCGTGAAGGCGATCGTGCCGCACTGGTCGGGGACGGCCCAGTCGCTCGTGACGATGATCCCTCTCGTCGTCCTGGTCACGGTGCTCGTGATGCGCTTCGGAGGATGGCACGCGGCCGGCTTCACCCCGCCGCGGCAGTGGCGCGACCTGCGCCTGCTCGTCCTCCCGGCCCTCCTCGTCTTCACCCCGCTGGTGGCGGGCTTCGCTCCCGTCGAGCCCGGGTTGCTGACCATGCTCGTGGTCGGATACGCCCTCACCGGCTTCATGGAAGAGGCCATGTGGCGTGGCGTCATCCCCCACGTGCTGCGTCCGACAGGGGTCTTGAGCTCCGCCCTGCTCGGCTCGGCGCTGTTCGGCGCCGCCCACCTGAGCAACATCCTCTTCCGCGAGAACCCCGCCCTCGTCGCCTCGCAGGCGGTCGGCGCGTTCTGCTTCGGCGTCGGCTACGCCGCGCTCCGCCATCGGACCGGCACCATCTGGCCGCTCATGGTCCTGCACATGGCCACCGACCTGTTCGCCGCCACAGGAGCGGTCCCGAAGATCCCCATCCTGGTCGCCCAGGACGTCATCCTCCTGGTCTTCGGCCTCATCCTCCTGCGCCGCCCCAGGACCCCTGCGAACGACGCCGCGCCCCCCTAAGCTGACCGGACGGCGCGCGAGCCGAGCGGACCGCGAGAGGCCCGCCCTGTGCGAAAAGCCCGCGCCGGCACTGACGCCCCCTGAAAGAGAAGGCCATGGCTGAGCGACGCCTGCTCATGGACATCCGGCCCCTGAAGGAGTCACCCGCCTTCCGGCGGTTATGGGCGGGGTCGACGCTGTCGGCGGTCGGCGGTCAGATGACGAGCTTCGCGGTCGTCCTGCAGGTGTACGTCCTCACCGGCTCCGCGATCGCCGTCGGCGCGGTCGGCCTCGCCTCGGCCCTGCCCGCGATCGTGTTCGGGCTGGCCGGAGGGTCGCTCATCGACGCCTTCGACCGCCGGAAGCTGGTGCTGGTCACCAGCGGTTGCCTGGCCGGAGTGTCGGCCGTGCTCGCGGTGCAGGCGTTCATGGACCTCGACCAGTTGTGGCTGCTGTACTGCCTGGTCGCGGTCCAGTCCGTGCTGAGCGCCGTGAACGGTCCCGCGAGAAGCACCTTCCTGCCGCGGCTGCTCACGGCCGAACGGGTTCCCGCCGGAGCCGCGCTCAATATGTTCACCTTCCACTTCAGCGCGACGATCGGCCCCGCTCTGGCCGGGGTGATAGCCGCCGCAGGAGGGTTGAAGCTGTGTTACCTCGTCGACATGCTCAGCTTCGCCGCGGCCCTGTACGGGATCGCCCGGCTGCCGGCCATGCCGCCCGAGGGCGGCGGCACGCGGCCCAGCCTGCGAGCGGTCGGCGAGGGGCTGCGGTTCATCGGCCGTAACCGGATCCTCGGCGGAGCGTTCCTCGCCGACATGAACGCCACGATCCTCGGGATGCCCTTCGCGCTCTTTCCCGTGATCAACGCCGAGCGCTTCGGTGGTGCGGCGGAGACGCTCGGCCTGCTCACCTCCGCGGTCGCGGTCGGCGGCATCCTCGGCACGGCACTGTCCGGATGGGTCGGGCAGGTGTCCCGCCAAGGACTGGCCATCCTTGCCGCCGGCGCCGTCTGGGGCGCCGGTCTCGCCGGCTTCGGCCTGGCCCACGACCTGTGGCTCGCCCTCGCCCTGCTCGCCGTCGCCGGCGCCGCCGACGTGCTCAGCGTGGTGTTCCGCACGACCATCGTCCAGGTCGCCACGCCCGACCGCTATCGCGGGAGGGTCAGCGCGGCCAACCACGTCGTCGGCGTGGGCTGCCCGGAGCTCGGGAACTTCCGCGCCGGCGCGGTCGGATCGCTGGTGTCCCCGACCTTCAGCGCCGTGAGCGGTGGCCTGACCACCATCGCCGGCGCCGCCCTCATCGGCCTGACCTTGCCCGCCTTCGCCCGCTACCAGGCCCGGCCCGCCTCCGAGCCCGAGGAGACGAAGGCCACGGAGCACCGGCCGTCCTGACGCCGGTCCCTGCCCGTCGCGTGGCGGATCTGCGTCCATCCGCGATCGAAGGTGCCACATCTGGTAGGGATTGCACATGTCTCACCTGGCCCCCCTCCGCGCCGAAGACCCCGAGCAGCTCGGTGGCTACCGGCTGGAGGGACGGCTCGGAAGGGGCGGCCAGGGGGTCGTGTTCCTCGGCCGCTCCCCCAACGATTCCCCCGTCGCGGTGAAGCTGATGCACTCACGGCTGGACGAGGAGAAGTCGCGCCGCCGGTTCATCGGCGAGGTCGAGGCGGTGCGGCGGGTGGCGCCGTTCTGCACCGCCCAGGTGCTGGACGCCGACCTCGACGGCGACCGGCCGTACATCGTCAGCGAGTACGTGGACGGCCTCTCGCTCCAGCAGCACATCACGACGGAGGGCCCCCGTACGGGCGGCTCGCTCGACCGCCTGGCCGTCGGCACCGCCACCGCGCTGGCGGCCATCCACGGCGCGGGCGTCGTCCATCGTGACTTCAAGCCGGGGAACGTCCTGCTCGGCCCCGACGGGCCGCGCGTCATCGACTTCGGCGTATCGCGGCTGATGAACACCACGGCCACCACGGGGAGGGTGCCGATCGGCACGCCCGCCTACCTGTCGCCGGAACAGCTCAAGGGTGAGCGCGCCGGGCCCTCGGCGGACATGTTCGGATGGGCTCTCACGGTCGCCTTCACCGCCAGCGGCCGGCACGCGTACGCCGCCGACTCCTTCGAGGCGACCCTGGGCCGCATCCTGTTCGGCGAGGCCGACCTCGACGCGCTCACCGGGCCCCTGCGCGAAATCGTGGTCGCCTGCCTGGCCGAGGACCCGTCCCTGCGGCCGAGCGCCGATGATGTGCTGCGTCGCCTCCTCGGCCAGGGTGCGGCGCCCCTCCCGGCCCAGTCGCCCGGCGAGGTGCTGGAAACCGGCGCCTCCCTGGCCTCACAGCCCCCCTCCACCGTGGACGACGGCCCGGCGACACTCCCCTTCACCCCCGAAGACGACCACCACCCCGTCACCCCGGCCGAGGCCCCCCACCAGGGCCCCTCAACGCTCACCTTCACCCCGTTGGAACCCGGCCACGACGGCCCCTCGACCCTGACCTTCACCCCCGAGGACGACCACCACCAGGGCCCCTCGACCCTCACCTTCGCACCGCGGACCGCCGGTCACGAGGGTTTGGCCACCGTCACCTCAGGGCGGGAGGTAGGCGGTCATGGCCACCCGGAGACCAGCCCCGGTCTCGCGGCCCGTCCGGCCACCAGGTGGCGCGCACTCGTCGCCGTGGTCGCCGTCCTCTCGGCCGCGGCGATCGGGGTCACGCTGTGGGCGGCGGACCTCGTCACTACGAGGGACGCCTCTCCGGGTGCGCCCGCCGGCTTCACGTACGCGGGCCGGTGGACCGGCAGCGCCCAGCATCCGACCGCCGGGCGGGTGTTCCCCGTGGAGATCTGGCTGAAGGGCGCCACAGGGCCGGGGACCATGCGGTGGGGTGCGGACCTGCACTGCACGGGCCGGCTGACCAGGCTCGAAGGACAGGCCACGACGGCGGCCTTCCGGCTCGACCAGGTGCGGGGCGACCAGTGCTACCCCAGCACGGTGGAGATCTCCCCCGAGGGTTCCGACCAGGTGGCCTTCAGCGTCACCCGACCGGGCGAGACATCCTCCCGCTACACCGGCACCGCCTCCCGATCCTCCTGACCACGCCCACCCGTGCCCCCGTCCCCGGCCGCGTCTCAGAAACCGACGTCGACGCAGGCGAGGCGGGCGCCCGCCTGGCCGGCGTGACCTGCTCCGGTGTGGGTGTGCTCGGCATGGATCACGACCGACTGCGGATGCCGGTCGGTGAACTTCCTGTCCATCGCCGCGCGCGACGATCCATTGCCCTGGGCATCGGTCGTGAAGTCCAGCCAGATCTCGTTACGCGCGTTCGCGTACTTGGGGTCGGTGGAGGGAGTGACGGGATCCTGCGTGTGCTGGTAGTGCGGCCCCGCGTCGTCGCCCTTCGCTCCGCACTTGTTGTTGTGCACGTGCGCGCCGTACTTGCGGTTCGGAAGAAGCCCATGCGCCTTCAACTGCACGTAAGCGAGCGCGTCCCCCGAGGCCACGTACGCCACGGCCGCCGCGGCACCGGCGGGAACGAGTTTCTGGTCGTAGGTGACGGCCACCTGCCCCGGCACATACGCCCCAAATCTCCCCAGCGCCAGTACCGGCTCCGAACCAGTGCTCACAGGCTCCGCCTGAGCTTTCGCGACCAAGGCGCCCGTATCAAGCAACGCCAACGGCAGCAACATGGCCGCGACCCCATTGCGCACCACCATTATGAGATCTCCCCCGCTTTATTCAGACCGCCCCTTCGGCAGCATTTTCAGATATACCCGACATCGGGCTAATTTCAGCCAATACCACGCTAAAAGTACGCAATCACCAGCCACGTCGACCAGAGGCCACCCCCGGACCCTTCCGAGCGCTCCACCCCTGGAATGGACATCGACGATCGCGGGAACCCCGATCGACCAGCCCCAGCGAACGCACCGGCAACGACACCCTGGCGATCAAGCCCACCCGATCCGGAGCGACGGCGGCATCGGATCAGGACCGACTCATGGTCTTACAGGCGAACCTCGCGTCAGAACGCCGCGGCAGCGATGACAGATCAACCAGGCAATATACCCAGGTACCAAATTTCGGCAATCCACAAGACACAATATCGGGCGCCGCTTACTCCCCCAAACCTAGGCAGTGCCAAACCCGACGGCCAGCGGCAGCAATGCGTTCGTACGAGTGCGCATACAGAACATTCCACTACAAGGCGGCTAATTAGCCCCTGCGGGAGCCCTGGAATCCAGGGCATTAGCGGCAATCGAGCACACCATCGCAATCTTCTGTGTCAAGGTTGATCCTTTGACTTCTACTGAAGACAAGCGGCCCCCCAGGAGGTACAGTTTTGACTGTACAGCGAAGCGCGTGTCCCGATTGCGGTCGCATCTACTACGAACGGGGGTCGGCCAAGATGATCGAGGCGGCACGCACCCGTGAAGGAGAGGCCAGGGCCGACGCGTTCATCGCGAGGCTCGAAAAATCGCGCAGCCAGAAGGACGCGAAACGGCTCGCCGATATCCTCGTGAGATTCGAGCGATATGCATACACAGGCTCGCTCGCCATTCCTCGTGAGCTCAACGACCTTCGTGATGGCATAAAGAGATAAAAGCGGGCGATGTCCGGCTGCCATTTTTCGACGTCCCCGCCTCCCCTGCCAACGCCATCCGTATCACCAGCGGGTTCCTCAAGAGGTCGTTGAAGACACCGAGGATGCATATAGACGAGGCCATCTGGGTGAGGAAGGAGGATCTGGCGTCGTGAGAAACCTGTATGAGCGGTTCGCGGCCACCACAAGGGGTGCCAGAGCTCTGGCAGCGGCCCGGCTCCGTCATGAAGTTCTCTCGATTCTCCATCAGGCCCTGGAGTTGTTCGGGGGTTCGCAGAGTGATCTCGCCAAGCGGCTCGGGTTTCGTCGTTCGGCCGTAAACCAGGTCTTCCGCGGAGACGGAAACCTCCGGATAGACACCCTCGCGGACTACCTGCACGCCATGGGGTTCGAAGCGGACATCCGACTGGTGCCCGCGGGTGAGCCACGACGCGCCGCGGTCGAGCAACGTGCCGTACGCCCGGTGAGCCACGATTGGCGCGTCAAGCGCCCTCAGGCCACCTCATCCGGCGTCTTCCTGACGGGCGAGGCCGAGGGGCGCCCCCTGCTGATCCAATGGAAGTCGGCACCCATCGGAAGCACGGAGAGCATCCGGCTGGAGGCCGAAGTACACCCCATGGATCCACGAGTTCCCTCTCCGGACCAGTACATCTCTCTCGGCACGAGCTCGCTGGTGACGTGATGAGCGAGCACGCGGGAGAAGACCCCGCCGATCTCGTCAAGAGGATCAGCGACCGCGTCGAGTTGCAGGACATCGCGCCCGTGGCCTTCTCCGGGGAGAGGCTGAAGCCTGGGAGCGGGTCCAGGCTTCAGCTGGAGCTCCGCGCGGCGGCCGCCACCGCCGACGGCTCCCTTTCCTACAAGTTCGACCTGACCGGCGAGGTCCTGGACGACGATGACGAGACCGTTGTCACGTTCGCCATATCGATGGTGGTGACCTACGGCCCCCGTGACTCCGGCCGGGAGGCCGCGTTCACCGAAGGCACCCCCTCGCTAAAGGTGTTCGGTGACCAGGTTGCCTGGGTGGAGGTGTACCCCTACATGCGTGAGGGACTGCAGACGGTCCTGGGCCGCCTGCGCGTACACGGCTTCCAGTTGCCGATGCTCCGTCCTGCCCGTGGCCTCAAACCGGATGTCACCGGCTAGGAAGAGACCCCGCACCTTTCCCTTTCGGTTCGCGCGGACCGGGACCCCGATCAAACACGCAAGGCGTACGCCGTCTGCGCTGTGGTGGTGAAGAACTGTTCGCGCTCGTTCTCACTGAGGGCGGTGGTGAGCGCGCGGGCCAGGTCGGTCACCTGTCCGTACGATGCGGCGAGTTCGCAGACGGGCCAGTCTGAGCCGAACATCACGCGGTCGGGGCCGAAGCACGACAGCACGTGGTCGGCGTAGGGGGCGACGCGGGGGGAGTCCCAGTCGGTCCAGGTGGCCTCGGTGACCAGGCCGGACAGCTTGCAGGTCACGTTGGGCGACTCGGCGATGGCCTTGATCCCGCTCGCCCACGGCTCGGTGGCGCCCGACGCGATCGGGGGCTTGGCCGCGTGGTCGAGCACGAAGCGGACCCCCGGCAGGTCCCTGACGATCTCTATGGCCGCCGGGAGCTGCGGCGTGAGCACGAGCAGGTCGTACGCGAGCCCGGCCTGACCCACCGCACGGATGCCGTGCCGTACGTCCGGGCGGGAGAGCCACGCGGGATCCGGCTCGTCCTGCACGGCGTGCCGGATGCCGGCCAGCAGGTCGCCGCCCGGGCCGGTGCGCAGCCGCATGAGCTCGTCGGCGACGCCGGGATCGGTCAGGTCCACCCACCCGACGACCCCCGCTATCAGCCCGCCCGACGCGGCGGCGGTCGCCAGGAACTCCTCGGTCTCCTCGGCCGAGCTGGTCGTCTGGACCAGAACCGTGCGTTCGACGCCCGCCGCCGTGGTCTCGCGCCGCAGGTCGTCGATGCCGTACGGCCTGCGCAGCGGCGCGAGCGCCTCGCCCGCCATCCACGGGTACTCGCGGCGCGTGGTGTCCCACAGGTGGTGGTGCGCGTCGATCATCGATGGGTCTCCATGGTCGGGTCGGCGATCATCGGTGGGGGTGCGTGGCCGGGGCGGGGATCAGGGATTCGTCGGCGAGGGCGGTCCACAGGGCGGCGGGGACCGGGGTCGTGGCCAGGGCGGCGTTGCGCTCGACCTCCTTGGCCGATCGGGCGCCGGCGACCACGCAGGTCACGGCCGGGTGCCGCGCGGGGAAGGCCAGGGCCGCCTGCGGGAGCGTCACGTCGTACCGCTCGCAGACGGCGGCGATGCGCCGTGTCCGCTCGACCAGGTCACTCGGCGCGGGCCCGTAGTCGTACGTGCCTGTGGCGTCGTGCGTGGCGAGCAGCCCGCTGTTGAACACCGCCGCCGCGAACACCGACACACCGCGCGCCTCGCAGAGTGGCAGCAGTTCCGCCGCGCCCGACTGGTCGAGCAGGGTGTAGCGCCCGGCGAGCATGACCAGGTCGAGGTCGGTCTCCTTGACAAAGCGCGCCGGGAGCTCCCATTGGTTCATGCCGACCCCGATCGCCTTGATCACGCCCTCGTCGCGGAGCTCGGCCAGCGCCGGGTAGGCCTCGCCGGCCGCCTCCGCCCAGTGGTCGTCGGGGTCGTGGATCAGGACGATGTCGAGCGAGTCGTGTCCCAGGCGTTCGAGACTCTCGTCGATCGAGCGGCGTACCCCGTCGCGGGAGAAGTCCCAGACCCTGCGGTATGCCGCGGGCACGTCGAATCCCTGGTCGTCGCGCCCGCCGGCCGAGAAGGGCACCAGCAGCCTGCCCACCTTGGTGGACAGCGTGTACGCCTCACGCGGCCTGTCGCGGAGCGCGGCGCCGAGACGGCGCTCGGAGAGCCCGAGCCCGTAGTGCGGGGCGGTGTCGAAGTAGCGGACCCCGGCGGCCCAGGCCGCCTCGACCGTCTCCCCGGCCTGTTCGTCGCTGATCGCCGAGAACAGGTTGCCGATCGGCGCGGTGCCAAGCCCGAACGCGGTCACCCGGGCTCCCCGGCCGACGATCCCGTGCTCCACTCACGTCTCCTTCGTCATCGGACCGGCCTCCACGAGCGGCATCCATCGGATCCCGGCCTGAGCCGGGTGCGCAGGGCGAGGCACTGCGTCACGACGTCCCTCGCTTCCTTGTACGTGCGGCCCGGCCCACCTAGTCCTGCGCCTTTCCGCTGGTCACCCGGGCCAGCATCAGGGCGACGAGGATGATTCCTCCGTAGATGGCCTGGATCCACTGCGCCGAGACGCCGGCCAGCGTGAGGATGTTGTTGATCAGGCCGAGCACCAGCACGCCAGAGAGCGCGCCGAACAACGTGCCCTTGCCGCCGTCGAGGCTGACCCCGCCGATGACCGCCGCGGCGAACACCGTGAAGATCATGCCGTCGCCCTGGGCGGCCGACACCGAGCCGAGCCGGCCGGTCATCAGCAGCCCCGAAAGGGCCGCGAGCAACCCGCCGATCATGAACACCACCCAGACCACCCGGTCGGTACGTACGCCCGCCGCGCGGGCCGCGTCGACGTTGCCGCCGATGGCGTAGATCGACCGGCCGTGCCGGAAATATCCGAGGGTGACGATGCCGGCGAGGTAGGCGACCCCGCAGATCCAGATCGACGCCGGAAGCCCGAGCCAGCGCGCGTTGCCGAGGTACAGGAACGATTCGGGCAGCGCGAACAGGTTCTGCCCGCCGGTGAAACCGATCTGCAGGCCGCGCAGCACGATCAGCATGCCCAGCGTCACGATGAACGCCGACAGCTTGAACCGCAGGATCAGCAGCCCGTTGAAGGCGCCGATGAGCACGCCGATCAGCAGGCAGATCGGGATCCCGAGCGCGGCCGGCCAGTCGGTGCCGAGGCCGTTGGAGGCCGCCGGGATGACCAGCCCGACGCCCAGCGCGGGGGCGAGCCCCACGGTGGACTCCAGTGACAGGTCGAACTTACCGGCGATGAGGATCATCGCTTCCGCCAGCACCAGCAGGGACAGCTCGGTCTGCTGCTGGAGCACGTTGGTGAGGTTGTCGCCGCTGAGGAACGCCGGTTCGAGCAGCGCGCCTACGACCATCAGAACCAGGATGGCGGGAACGAGCGCGAGGTCGCGGAACCGCGCGAGCCGCACCACGGGCGGTCCCGAACGCGTCTTGCCCGCAGAGCCGGGGGGTCCGCCCGGTGTGCCGGGTGAGGCCACGGTCGTTTCAGTCATCGTGCGTCGACACCTTCCATGACCGCCACGAGCTCGGCGTCGGCCCAGCCCCGTGGCACTTCCTTGACCACCCGGCCGTGGAACATCACCACGACCCTGTCGCAGATGCGCAGGTCGTCCAGCTCGTCGGAGACCAGCACGGCTCCCGCGCCCCGTTCTGCGGCGTCCTCGACGGCGCCGAGCAGCGCCTGCTTCGCCCGCACGTCCACCCCCGAGGTCGGGTTGATCACGACGAGCGCCGTCGGGTCGTCCGCGAGCGCGCGCGCCATGACCACCTTCTGCGCGTTCCCCCCGGAGAGATCCCCGACGGGCTGGGACGGGCCGGTGGTCTTGATGGCCAGCTCGTCGATCATCCGCTCGGCCCTCGCCCGCCGCGCGGCCGGGGAGACCGCTCCGAACCGTCCCAGCTTGTGGGCGATCGGAAGGGTCGCGTTCTCGGCGATGGAGAGCAACGGCACGAAGCCCTCCTTATGACGGTCCTCGGGGACGAACCCGAGCCCCGCGCGCAGCGCCGAGGTGACGTCCCCGGGGCGGGGACGGCCCCCGTTGATCGTCACCTGACCGCTGTCGGCGGCCTGCAGGCCGACCAGCGTCTCCGCCAGGCCGATCTTGCCGCTGCTGCCCGAGCCGGCGAGCCCGACGATCTCCCCTGCGCGGACGGTGAGGTCCACGTCCTGGTAGCGCCCGGCCAGCGACAGCTTCTCCGCGCTGAGCACGACCTTCGCCCTGGCGTCGGCCGTACGGGCGCGGGCCTGGTAGCCGGCGGCGGCCTCCCCTGTCATGGCCGCGACCAGCTCGTCATGCGGAAGCTCGCCGACGGCGCTGGTGAGGATGTGCCGGGCGTCGCGGAAGACCGTGACCGACTGGCACACCTCGTACACCTCCTCCAGGTGGTGCGAGATGAACATCATCGTCACGCCCTGGGCCCGCAATGCCCGCATCCGGTCGAAGAGCCGCTCGATGGCCGGGCCGTCGAGCCGCGCGGTCGGCTCGTCCAGGATGATGAACCGCGCGCCGAACGACAGCGCACGGGCGATCTCCAGGAGCTGGCGCTGCTCGACGTCGAGGTCGCCCGCGAGGCGGCCGGCGTCGACGTCCACGCCGTACTGGTCGAGCAGGTCGCGGGCGCGGGCCCGCAGCGAGCGCCAGTTGATCGGGCCGTGGGCCGCCTGGCGGTTGAGGAAGAGGTTCTCCGCGACGGTGAGCGTGGGGATGATCGTGGACTTCTGGTAGACGCAGGCGACCTGCCCGCGCCAGCCGTCACGGTCCGCGATGCCGGGGGCGGGGCCGCCCTGGAAGAGCACCTCGCCCTGGTCGGGACGCTGGAGGCCGGTGAGGATCGAGACCAGCGTCGACTTGCCGGCCCCGTTCCGGCCGACCAGCGCGTGGGTCTCGCCCTGTCCGATGACGATCCCCACGTCGTCGAGTGCCGTCGTCGGCCCGAAGCGCTTGGTGACGCTCCGGGCCTCCACGGCCGGGGTGGTGGATTCCGGCATCACTTGACCTGGTTGCCCCAGAGGTTGCGGTCGTCGACGTTGTCCTTGGTGACCAGCGGCGCGGGGAGCTGGTCCTCCAGCCGGCCGCCGCCCACGTCGACGATCGTGCTGTCGTGGTCGGTCTTCCCGGGAGCGAAGGCCTTGCCCTCAAGCGCCGCCTTGGCGTACGAGAGCGCCCACTTGGCGTACAGGTCGGCGGGCTGGGACACCGTGGCGTCGATCTCGCCGTCCCGGATGGCCTGGAACTCCTGCGGGATGCCGTCGTTGGAGACGATGAAGATGTGCTTGGGGTCGGTCGGCGGCACCAGGAGGTTCTTGGACTTCAGCAGTTGCAGGGTCGGGGCGAGGAACACGCCGCCGGCCTGCATGTAGATGCCGTTGATGTCGGGGTGCTGGGTGAGGCGGGTCTGCAACGCGGCCGAGGCCTTGGTGCCCTCCCACTCGGTCGGCTCGGCGAAGACCGTGATGCCCGGGTAGTTCGCCTTCATGCACTCGGCGAACGCCTCCGAGCGGTCACGGCCGTTGACCGACGCCAGCGACCCCTGGAACTCGACGACCTTGCCCTTGCCCTTCAACTGCTCACCGAGGAACTTGCAGGCCTTCTCGCCGTACGCCCGGTTGTCGGCGCGGACCACCATGAAGGTCTCGCCCTTGTCGGGCCGGGTGTCCACGGTGACGACCGGGATCTTCTTGCTCGCGAGCTGGTCGAGCGTGGTGGCGATCGCCCCGGTGTCCTGCGGGGCCATGACGATGGCCTTCGCGCCCTGGCTCACCAGCGCCTGGGTGTTGGACACCAGCTTGGACACGTCGTTCTGGGAGTTGGTGGGCGGCATCAGGTCCATGCCGAGCTCGCTCGCCAGCTTGGGGACGTACTTGTTGTAGGAGTTCCAGAAGTCCGAGTCGGCGCGGGGGAAGTCGACGCCGACCTTGCCACCGGTGGCGGCGGAACCGGCCCCGGCGGAGGCCGAGGGGGTCGCCGAGCCGGTGGACCCGCATGCCGACAGCGTCATGGTGACCGCGAAAAGAGCCACGCACGTGGCCGACGATCGTATTTTCACTTGTCGCCTCTATTCAACGGGAGTTGGGGGGGCGGGACGCTCCTGAGAGCGGCCCGGGTCTGTCTCATCTGTTGAGCCGCCGGTCGGGTCTCCGGCGCCAGGGGCTTGATGAACCCTAGGACTTCGGGCGGGGGCGTAGCCCGTGCATGCCGCCGTCGACGGCCAGCACGGTGCCTGTCGTACCGCTCGCGAGGGGGCTCGCCAGGTACGCGATCGCGGCGGCCACCTCCTCGGCGCTCACGAGCCGCCCCATGGGCTGGCGCCGCTCCAGCGCCCGGCGTTCGGCGTCGGGATCCGGCGCGGCGGCGAGCAGTCGCTGCACCCACGGAGTGTCGGCGGTGCCCGGGTTGACGCAGTTGACCCGGATGCCCTCCACGAGGTGGTCGGTCGCCATGGCCAGCGTGAGCGACAGGATGGCGCCCTTGGACGCGCTGTAGAGCGCCCGGTTGGGCAGACCGGCGGTGGCCGCGATCGAGCAGGTGTTGACCACGGACGCGTGGGCGGACTCCCGCAGGTACGGCAGCGCCGCCCGCGTCACCCGGACGATGCCGAGGAGGTTCACGTCGAGGACGCGGAACCACTCCTCGTCGGGGTTCTGCTCGATCGTGCCCGCCGCGCCGATTCCGGCGTTGTTGACCAGGATGTCGATGCCGCCCAGGCGCTCCGCCGCGCCGGCGACCGCCGCGCGCACCCCGGCGTCGTCGGTGACGTCTGCCTTGACGCCGAAGAAGGGATCGCCCGGCGGGTTGACGTCCAGGCATGCCACCCGGGCACCCCGGTCGGCGAGCAGGGTCGCCGTCGCGAGGCCGATGCCGGAACCGCCGCCGGTGACCAGCGCGGTGAGTCCGCCGAACTCACTCATCTGACTTCTCCATCTCTTCCTCCGGCACTTTCTCCGGCCTCACGCCGACTCCAGAGCGCCGCTCTCCGCGACGGCCCAGACGGGCCCCTCGGGGAACGTGTAGTCGGCGATCGACTGCGGGCGAATCGTGGCACTGAAACCGGGTGCCAGGGGAGCCCTGTAGCGGCCGTTCTCGATCACGACGGGGTCGACGAAGTGCTCGTGCAGGTGGTCGACGAACTCGATCACCCGGTTCTCCAGACTGCCGCTGACCGCCACGTAGTCGAACATCGCCAGGTGCTGCACCAGCTCGCAGAGGCCGACGCCTCCGGCGTGCGGGCAGACGGGCATCCCGAACTTGGCCGCGAGCAGCAGGATCGCGACGTTCTCGTTCACACCGCCCACCCGGGCGGAGTCGAGCTGGACGATCGAGAGCGAGCCGGCCTGCAGCATCTGCTTGAAGACCACACGGTTCTGGACGTGCTCGCCGGTGGCCACCTTGATCGGCGCGAGCGCCCGCGCGATCGTGGCGTGGCCGAGGACGTCGTCGGGGCTCGTCGGCTCCTCGACCCAGTACGGGTCGAACTCCTTGAGCGCGTTGACCCAGGTGATGGCCGAGCCGACGTCCCAGCGCTGGTTGGCGTCGATCGCGATGCGGAACCGGGGCCCGCAGACCTCGCGGGCGATGCGCATCCGCCGCCTGTCGTCCTCCAGATCGGCTCCGACCTTCAGCTTGATCTGGGTGAACCCCTGTTCGAGCGCCTCCTTGCACAGGCGGCGCAGCTTGTCGTCGTCGTACCCGAGCCAGCCCGGCGAGGTGGTGTAGGCGGCGTAGCCCTCGGCCTTGAGGCGGCTGATCCGCTCCTGCCGTCCGGGCTCGGCTCTCTGGAGGATGCCGAGCGCCTCTTCGGGGGTCAGCGCGTCGCTGAGGTAGCGGAAGTCGACCAGGGAGACGAGGTCCTCGGGGGACATCTCGCCCAGGAGCAGCCACAGGGGCTTGCCCTCGATCTTGGCCTTGGCGTCCCATAGCGCGTTGACGACCGCGGAGATCGCCATGTGCATGACGCCCTTCTCCGGGCCGAGCCAGCGGAGCTGGGAGTCGTACACCATCTCCTTGTAGAGCGCGCCGAGGTCGTCGAGCCGCCTGCCCACCACGAACGGCGCGAGGGCCCTGATCGCCGTGGTCTCGATGTCGTTGCCCCGGCCGATGGTGAACGCGAACCCGTGCCCCTCGACGCCGGTGTCGGTCCGCAGGACCACGTACGCGGCGGAGTAGTCGGGGTCGGGGTTCATCGCGTCGGAGCCGTCGAGCTGCCTTGAGGTGGGAAACCGGATGTCGTGGGTGTCCAGCGCGACGATCAGGGGGCCGCTCATGCCTGTCCCACGATCTGGCGCTGCCGTCCGAGGCCGTCGATCTCCAGCTCCATCACGTCGCCGCTCCTGAGGTAGGGCTGGCCGGGCATCCCGAGCGCCACACCGGCGGGCGTGCCGGTGTTGATCACGTCGCCGGGCTCCAGGACCATGAACCGGCTCAGGTAGCGCACGACCTCCGCCACGCCGAAGATCATGTTCTTGGTGCCGCCGTCCTGCCGGACCTCGCCGTTGACCATGAGCCGGAGCCCAAGGTTCTGCGGGTCGGGCACCTCGTCGGCGGTGACGAGCCAGGGCCCGAGCGGGTTGAAGGTCTCGCACGACTTGCCCTTGTCCCACTGGCCGCCGCGCTCAAGCTGGAACTCCCGCTCGGAGACGTCGTTGGAGATGGCGTACCCGGCGACGCAGTCGAGCGCCGCCTCCTGGGAGTCGAGGTAACGCGCGGTCTTCCCTATGACCACCGCGAGCTCGACCTCCCAGTCGGTCTTCACACTGCCACGCGGGATGAGGACCTCGTCGTTCGGCCCCACGATGGTGTTGGGGGCCTTCATGAAGATGATCGGCTCGGCGGGGATGGCCGCTCCGGTCTCCTCGGCGTGGTCGCGGTAGTTGAGGCCGACGCAGACGATCTTCCCCGGCCGCGCGACCGGCGCCCCGATGCGTCCTCCGAGCGCACCGGAGGCCGTGTCCACGCGGAGGAGCGGCAGCTCGTTCCTCCGCAACGCGTTCGCGACGCGCGCCGCCTGCCCCGAAGCGAAGAAGGCCCCGTCGAGGTCGGCTTCCTGGCCGAGCAGGCTTCGCAGGTCACGCGGATATCCGGTGTCGTCCAGGACCGCGGGACGCTCCTCTCCGGGTGGTCCGACTCGCAGTAGCTTCACGCGTCTCCTTCAATTCATCGGATGTCTTGAGAGAGAAGACTACGCGGAGATGGCCCAGCGTCAAGTACTTCGAGGTCAGGCGGCCTTATTCATCCGATCCCTATTTTCATTTCCGTACAATGTCCACTACGTCCGCACGGTGATGGGACGGACACTTTCCGCTGATCGGCGCGGCAGGCGCACCAGTGGCGGTCGCGCGACTTGACGTGCCCGCACACCCGTAATAGAACACGTTTCAGAAAACTGGTTCGGCCAAGCGCTTGATCGAAACCTCAGGTGGTCATATGGAAATCAACCTCGTCGACCAGGATCACTACGCGAGGGACGGTGTCCCGCACGAGCAGTTGAAGTGGCTGCGGGCCAACGATCCCGTCTTCTGGCACGAGGGGGATCCCCAGCTCGACTGGCCCGGGTTCTGGGCGGTCACCAAGCACGAGGACGTCGTCCACGTCTCCCGCAACTCCGAGCTCTTCTCCTCCAGCAAGAAGCTGGCCCTGTTCAACGAGATGCCCGAGGAGCAGCGCGAGCTCCAGCGGATGATGATGCTCAACCAGGATCCCCCCGACCACACCCGCAGGCGTTCGCTGGTCAACCGGGGCTTCACGCCGCGCCAGATGGGCGCCCTGGAGGAGCACATCCGCGAGATCTGCCACAACCTGATCGACGAGGCCACGGCCAAGGGCACGGTCGACTTCGTCACCGACGTGGCCGCGCCCCTCCCCCTGTACGTGATCTGCGAGCTGCTCGGGGCCCCCGTCGAGGACCGCAACAAGATCTTCGAGTGGTCGAACCGGATGATCGGGAGCGAGGACCCGGACTACGCCGGCACTCCCGAGGAAGGCGCGATGGCGGCCGGGGAGGTCTACGCGTACGCCAACCAGCTCGCCGCGCAGCGCCGCGAGCAGCCGCGCGACGACATCGTCACCAGGCTGCTCCAGCCCGCGGACAACGGCGAGGTGCTCAGCGAGGACGAGTTCGACCTGTTCGTGCTGCTCCTGGTCGTAGCGGGCAACGAGACCACGCGCAACGCGGCCTCCGGCGGCATGCTCACTCTCTTCGAGAACCCCGCGCAGTGGGAGCGGCTGGTACGCGACCCCTCGCTCGCGCGCACGGCCGCCGACGAGATCGTCCGGTGGGTGTCCCCGGTCAACCTCTTCCGGCGTACGGCGACCCGCGACACGACCATCAAGGACAAGCAGATCAAGGAAGGCGACAAGATCGTCGTCTTCTACTCCTCGGCCAACCGGGACGAGGACGTGTTCGCCGCGCCGACGAGCTTCGACATCGGCCGCGATCCCAACCCGCACATCGGGTTCGGGGGCGGCGGCGCCCACTTCTGCCTGGGCAACCACCTGGCCAAGCTGGAGCTTCGGGTGCTGTTCGAGGTCGTCGCCCAGCGCCTGCCCAACCTGCGCCAGGCCGGGGAGGCCAAGCGGCTGCGGTCGAACTTCATCAACGGCATCAAGACCCTCCCCGTGGAGGTCTGACCCACGTCGCCAGGCGCCGCCCGGGACGGGTCTCCTTCGAGCCCGCCGGATTAGGCGTCGCCCGGCGGCGTACTCCTCACGTCGTACGGGACATGAGGCCGCACGACGGACGACCTGGCGGGCCGTTTCGGCCAGCATCGCGGTAAACCACCCGATCGATGGAGGTATACCGTGCGCAGGGTCTATGCCGTCCTTGCCGGCCTCATGCTTTTCGCCGTCGTGGCGCAGTTCTACTTCGCCGCCGTCGGCGCGTTCGACAAACCACAGGAGGACGGTTCCTACGCCCTGCACGGCATGACCGGCATGATCATCCCGGTCATCTCGCTGCTCGCCACCGTGGCCGCCGCCGTGGCCCGGGCCCCCGGCCGGCTGATCGGCCTCACCGTCCTCCCGCTCGGCCTGGTCGTGGTCCAGGTGCTGATCATCGCCGTCGGCGGACTGCTGGACGACAGCGCGGGCAACACGAGCCCGGGAAGCCTTGCCATCCTCGGGCTGCACGCGATCAACGGGCTCGCCGTCATGGCCGTGTCCGGCATGGTGTTCCGTCAGGCCCGCCTCTTCTCCAAGGGAGTGGCGGCGGCTCCCGGCGAGACCGCGCGCGTGCGATGACGGTCGCGGGGCTGATCGCGCTCGACCTCGTCGCCGGAGTGGCCGTTACGGTGGCCTGGCTCGGCTCGGGCGCGGCGGCCGCCGCCCGGCGCGCCGGGCTCGCCCTGGCGCTCTTCGGCGTCGCCGTGGCGGCGTCACTGGCCCGGGTGGGGGTCGCCCTCGCGCTGGCCCCCGCCGGATGGTGGTTCGTCCAGGAGAAGTTCACGCTCACGCTGCCGCTGCTGGTCGCCACCCTGCTCGCCGCGAGCGTCCTCGCCGCGCCGCGCCTGGTCACGGCCGTACGCGGGCGGGGAGGGTCGCCGGCGGACGCGGCGGTCGTGGTGCCGTTGCTGGGGGCGGGGTACGCGGCGGTGGCGGGGCCGGCGGTCACGCTGCTGGTGGGGTACCCGGCGACGTGGAGCACCGGTCTGGTGACCGTGGCGCTGGTCGTGGGGGCCGTGCTGGTGACGTGGCGGGCCGTCTCGGCGTCCGTCCCCGGGCTCCGGGTCACCGCCGCCGTGGCGCTCGCGACGGGCCTGGCCGGCGCGGGCCTGGCGTTCGTACCCGCCGAGGCCACCGACACCGGCGGCGGCCCCCAGGCGGCCATGGAACTCCACGCCACGCGAGCCCACGCCGCCAAGGCTCATTCCACCGAGGCCCACAGCGCCATGGGAACCGGTGCTTCCAGCGCTTCCGGCAGCGGCCACGCGGGCGGCGGTCAGCCGGTGACCGCGCTGCGCGGGCCGTCCACCCCGGCGGCGGGCGGGGAGGTGCGCCGGTTCACGCTGACCGCCCGCACCGCGACCGTCACCCTGTCCTCCGGGCGCGAGGTCGCTGCCTGGACCTTCGACGGCCGTGTGCCCGGGCCGCCGGTCACCGCGTCCGAGGGCGACCTCATCGAGGTACGGCTGCGCAACGCCGACATCACCTCGGGCGTCACCCTGCACTGGCACGGCTACGACGTGCCCTCGGGCGAGGACGGGGTCCCCGGCCTGACGCAGGACGCCGTCCTGCCCGGGCAGGAGTTCCTGTACCGGTTCCGCGCGAACCAGGTGGGGACGTACTGGTACCACACGCACGAGGTCTCGGACCGTGGGGTCAAGATGGGCCTCTACGGGATGCTCGTCGTCACGCCCCGCGAGACTTCCAAGGAGGGGGCCGACCTCACCCTCCCCGTACACACGTTCGCGGGAAAGCTCACGCTCGGGGACCACGACCAGCCGTTCGAGCGACCGGTGGCGCCCGGCACGCCCGTACGGCTGCGCCTGGTCAACACCGACAACACCCCGCACCAGTTCACCCTGAGCGGCACGCCGTACAAGGTGGCGGCGATCGACGGCAGGGGCCTGAACGGGCCGGGCGAGCTGAGCCGGACGACGCTGCGCCTGCCCGCCGGCGGACGCTACGACCTCGTGTTCCCCATGCCCTCCGCTGGGGCGCTGCTGCGCGCCGACGACCGCGCGAACAGCCTGCGCCTCACCCCGGACGGCGGTGCCGCGCCTCCAGGTCCGTCCGCCACCGAGGACACCTCCGGTTGGCCCGAGTTCGACCCGCTGTCGTACGGCACACCCGCCGCCACGCCGTTCGGCGCGGGAAGCCGCTTCGACCGCCGCTTCACGCTCGTGCTCGACCAGGGGCTGGCCATCATGGGCGGGCGACCGGCGTACGCGCACACGGTGAACGGCCACGCGTTCCCGTCCATCCCCACCCAGCTCGTGCGGGAAGGCGACCTGGTCCGTGTCACGGTCGTCAACCGGGGGCGCGAGACCCATCCCTGGCACCTGCACGGCCACACGGTGCTGGTGCTCTCCCGTGACGGCCACGCGCCGACGGGCGGCCCCCTGCTGCTGGACACCTTCGACGTACGGCCCGGCGAGGTCTGGGAAGTGGCGTTCCGCGCGAGCAACCCCGGCATGTGGATGAACCACTGCCACAACCTCAGCCACGCCGACCAGGGCATGGCCCTGCATCTGGCCTACGAGGGCGTCACCACCCCGTTCCACGGCGCCCACGGCGGCTGAGCCCAGGGTGCCGTCCTAGTGATCAACAAGCCGCCAACCAGTAGTGGCCTCTAGCTTCTCTGTGGTCCCGCGCGTTCGCGGCGGCATCGCGGGAGCGGATCCAGATCCATGTGCGTCAGAGGGAGGAAGAGCGGATGGCTGCGGAAGTTACCGCGATGGCGTTCGGGCAGGCCGGGTTCCTGGTCGTGGCGCGCGAGGACGGGCGGATCGAGTCCTGGGACATCGGATCCCCCAGCGCGGTGCGCGTGGTGCGCGACGGCTCCGATGACCCGGTGCTGGACCTGGTGGCCGACGGCCCGCGGATCCTGGGGGTGTCGGCGCGGCGTGTCATCGCCTGGAACGCGGCCATGGAGGTCGAGGCCGACCATGTGCTCGACCATCCCGCGCACTTCGTCACGGTGACGGCGCGCGAGGTGTGGCTGGCGGGCGACTCGCACGTCGCCCGTCTCGACCGCGAGCTGAAAGAGGCGATATGGATGCCGATCGCCGAGGGGCAGAGCACCGACTTCGACGTCCACCCCTCGGGGCGGCGTCTCGTTGTGGTCAAGGACCGCGTCCGCGTCCGTGTCCACGACGCCCGCACCGGCACTGAACTCCACGCCTGGGGGCGCAGCGTCAAAGACGGTGTCCGGCAGGTGTCGGTGCGCTTCGCCGACAAGCCCGATCACCTGTGGGAGGCCGACAACGCGGCCTGGCGGCTGCGGCGCGTCTCGGCGAAGAGCGGGCGGCAGACCAAAGGCCCAGATCGCCGGAAACTGGCCAGCTCATGGGCGGGCCCGCTGGCGCTCAGCCCGGACCGCGGGCATCTGGCGGTGCTGCAGACCGGCTGCGACGTTCAGCTCTGGGACCTGGAGGCCGATGCCCCCGTCTTCTACGTGGAACCGGTGGCAGACCGTTCCCAGGACAAGGTGCTGGCCTCGCTCAGTCGCGTCCCGGCCTTCGCCTCCGCGGGCCCCGGGGTCCTCAGGCGGACGGGCAGCCGCCGCCAGCCCGACCGCGACGCGGCGGTGACCGCCCTCGCGGTCGCCGAACGGGGCGCCATGGTGGCCCTCGGCGGACGCGACGGCGTCGTGCACCGCTGCGACACCGCGACCGGAGCGATCGAGCGCCTGGGCGAGCCCCGCCTCCTGGCGCCTCCGCGAGGCGTGACGTTCACCCGCTGGGCCGAAGGCGTCGTACACGGCGTCCGCGACGGCGAGCACTGGATCGTCCGCGAGGGCACACTCGCCAAGCTCGACTTCGAGCGGCCGGACCGGATACGGGGGGTGGCCCTGCAGGACTTCCCCAACCTCCACAGAACTTTCCATGGAGAAGAGTCGCTGTTCTTCCGCGGCGACCTCGTCTGGTACAGGCGGCACGAACTGCGTGCCTGGGAGGTCGCGACAGGACGACTCGTGTGGCACACAGTGCCCCCGGGACTGCCAGAGATCGCAGCCGACACCGCCTACATAATCGACAGGTTCTCCGGGTTCTCCGATCCCCTGCCTAGCTTTCCTCTGCGGCGAATCGACCTGAACACCCGCGAGATGACGGGCCCCCGGCGCTTTACGATCGACGGGGCATCCATCAACCTGAGAGGCGCCCCGAGCGCTGATTGGGCGACAATCCGCGCGATCGGGCCGCACATCGTGCTGACGACCCGCTCCCAGCCGGAACGGGCGTTCCTGATCGATCCCGAGCGCTGCATCCTGCTCCACGAACTGCCCACTATCGAATGGGACCCACATGACGGCCGCCACGTGCTGCACCAGATCCGCGGCGGCTACGCGGTGATCGACCTGGAGAACCCGGCCGCCCCGCCGAGGATCCATCGCTTCCCCGACCCGATCGGCTCCGTCCGCTGGCATCGGGAGATCGGGGATGACCGCGTCATCGGGTGGGACCGCGGCGCGCGGCGCGTCGTCGTCGCCCGCACGAGCGGCGAACTCCTCGGCCACTTCGCCGGCCACGGCGCGGAGGTAGACGCCTTCTTCGTCTCGCCCGACGAGCGCACCCTCCTGTCGGTCGACCACGCCGGCTTCGTCCGGACCTGGCGCCTGGACGAGTAGAGCCGCGCGGGGGGCCCATGCGGCGTGAAAGTTTCGCGACGCGTCCGAGCCGGCGCCATCACTCGGTGGGCGACCGCTTGCCACCGATATAGGGCTATATCAGGATTTGCCCGTGATGGAACGTATGCCACCTCACGAGCCCGCCCAGGCCGATGCCCTCGGCCAAGGGCCCGGCCGGCACCCGACCGGCGAGACCGGCGCCGCCACGGCCACCACCACGGCCCTCGCCCACGACACCGAACCGGACCCGCTCCAGGAGGAACCGGCGTTATCCCCAGAGGAGCCGGAACAGGCCCGAGGAAGCACGGCGCAGGCGGAACCGGTGTCGTCCCCGGATGGGGACGACACAGGGCGGTGGTGGACGCCGCGGTTCCTCACCGACGCCGCCGACCGGCGGGCGCTGCTCATCTGGTTCCTGTCGCACATCGGGGTCCTCATCTACACGTACCTGGCCGGCCCCGGCCGTACGACGGACCCCTTCGTCAACCGGCTCACCCGCTGGGACGCCGAGAACTTCATCGCCATCGCCGACTACGGCTACGACGGCCCCCCGGGCATGCAGGACAGCGCCAAGCTGCCCGCGTTCTTCCCCGGCATGGCGCTGCTGATCAGGCTCCTGCGGCCGATCGTGCACGACGGCCGTATCGCGACGCTGCTCATCTCCCTGGTGGCCAGCGCGGTCGTCGCGGTGGCGCTGTCGCGGCTCGCCGAGTCGTACGCGCCGGGCAGCGGCAAGTTCGCCGTGGCCGCCCTGTTCCTCAGCCCCTTCGGGGTCTTCCTCTTCTCCGGGTACTCCGAGGCGCTGTTCCTGGCCCTGGCGCTCTCGGCGTGGCTGCTCGCCCGCAGGGGCCGCTGGGATGACGCCGCCTTGTGCGCCACGGGCGCCGTCACGGTGCGCGTCTCGGGCCTGTTCCTGGTGCTCGGCATCCTCGTCATGTTCCTGGTGGCCGAGAACGGCCGTAAGGCGCCCGGAGGCTGGCGCGTGCTGCCCTGGCTGGCTCTGCCCGGCGTTCCGATGGTGCTGTACGTCACCTACCAATGGACCCGCACGGGCGACTGGCTGGCCTACAACACCGTCCAGGACCAGTTCTGGGGACGGCACACCGTCTGGCCGTGGGAGGCGTTCCTCAACACCTGGAACATGTCGGACGACGTCCCCACGCTGACCACTTCCTACTACGAGGAGATCATCTCGGCCGCGGTGCTGCTCGCCCTGGCCGTCTGCCTGGCGATACGCCGCAATTGGCCCGAACTGGCCTACATCGCCCCCCAGGTGCTGTCGTTCCTCACCCTGTCGTCGTTCTACCTGTCGATCGGCCGCGGATCGCTGACCTGGTTCCCGCTGTGGGTGGCCATCGGCGTCGCCGGCGTCAGGCGACCATGGGTCTGGTACACGAGCATGGCCATCATGATCCCCGTCATGGCCATCAACGTCGGCAACTTCACCACAGGCGCCTGGATCGGCTGACCACGCGTCCTGAGGACGTCAGGACCAGGAGGTGTCCTGTTCGGGGTCGTTGCCTTCGGACAGGAGGCGGAGGTCGGACTCGACCATCATGGCGACGAGTTGCTCGAAGGTCACGGCCGGTTCCCAGCCGAGCTGGACGCGGGCCTTCTTGGGGTCGGCGCACAGGAGGTCGACCTCGGCGGGGCGGTGCAGGGCCTGGTCGCCGACCACGTACTGCTCCCAGTCGAGCCCGGCCGCCTGGAACGCGGCGACGACCAGCTCGCGCACGGACTGCGTGTGACCGGTGCCGATGACGTAGTCCTCCGGTGTCGCGGCCTGGAGCATCAGGCGCATGGCCTGGACGTAGTCGCCGGCGTAGCCCCAGTCGCGGCGGGCTTCGAGGTTGCCCAGCCGCAGCTCGGAGGCGAGGCCCAGCTTGATCCTCGCGACGCCCAGCGTCACCTTGCGGGTGACGAACTCGGCGCCGCGCCGGGGCGACTCGTGGTTGAACAGGATGCCGGAGACCGCGAACATCCCGTAGGACTCGCGGTAGTTCTGGGTGAGGAAGTGCCCGTACGCCTTGGCGACGCCGTACGGCGAGCGCGGGTGGAACGGCGTGCGCTCGTTCTGGGGCGTCTCGCGCACCTGGCCGAACATCTCCGAGGACGAAGCCTGATAAAAGCGGATCTGGCCGGAAGCGGAGGCCCGGGAGGAGGTGATCCCGGAGCAGACCCTGATCGCCTCCAGCATGCGCAGCACGCCCATGCCGGTCACCTCGGCCGTCAGCTCGGCCTGCTCCCACGACATGGGCACGAACGAGATGGCGCCCAGGTTGTAGACCTCGTCGGGCTGAACGCGTTCCACGGCCGAGATCAGCGATCCCTGGTCGAGCAGGTCGCCTCGGACGAGCTGCACGTCCTGGAGCAGCTTGCGAACGCGCGAGACCCGGGGGTTGGCCTGCCCGCGCACCAGACCCCAGACGTCGTATCCCTGGTCGAGCAGGTGCTCGGCGAGGTAGGAGCCGTCCTGCCCGGTGATGCCAGTGATCAGCGCACGCCTGGCCAACGGGTCCTCCTTGTTCTTCGGGATCAGCGGCTTGTACTGCTTCGCCCGAACTCTGAGCTGTAAGACGCGAATGTACCGTCATGCCCCCCGGACGGCGCCATGGGACGCCCAGGATCTTACGTCCGCCAACCCTAGAACACGTTCTACCGAGTCACGCTCGGTCGGTCTAACTTCGCAGTTCGCGGCGCGTGAGGGTGATATGAGGCACAATTCCATATTAGAGATGCGTCCACTACCAGATGGTAAGGTTCGCTCCTAAGATCAGCTTTCGCGGTACATGCCCCTTGTGGGCGGCTACCGAGCACCGCTCTCGAAAGGGGTGTCCGTGGAGGTTCCAGACGACGCGCGAGAGCACGGGGCGCGCGGCGAGGGCAGGCTGCGGGTCGCCCTCCTGTCGTACCGGAGCAAGCCCACCTGTGGCGGCCAGGGCGTCTACCTGCGCCACGTCAGCCGCGAACTCGTCGCCCTCGGGCACTACGTCGAGGTCTTCTCGGGACCGCCGTACCCCGAGCTGGACGAGGGCGTCGTGCTCACCAAGATCCCGAGCCTCGACCTCTACCGCGACGAGGACCCCTTCCGCACCCCGGCGCTCGGCGAGTACCGCGACTGGATCGACGTGCTCGAAGTCGCCACGATGTGGACGGCCGGCTTCCCCGAGCCGCTGACCTTCAGCCTGCGGGCGCTGCGCGAGCTGAAGAAGCGCCAGGGCGACTTCGACGTCGTCCAGGACAACCAGACGCTGGGGTACGGCCTCCTCGGCATCCAGAAGCTCTTCCCCGTGGTCGGCACCATCCACCACCCCATCAGCGTGGACCGGCGCATCGAGCTGCGGGCCGCGCCGCTGCGCAAGCAGCTCTCGATGCGCCGCTGGTACGGCTTCGTGCGCATGCAGAGCCACGTCGCGCCCCGGCTGAAGCCGATCCTCACGGTGAGCGAGTCGAGCCTCGCCGACATCCACCGCGACTTCAACGTGCCGCAGAACAACATGCGGCTCATCCCGCTGGGCGTCGACACCCGCTTCTTCCATCCCCGCCCGCACCTTCCGAAGCGCAAGGGCTCGATCGTCGCCGTGGCGAGCGCCGACTCCCCCATGAAGGGGGTCGCCACGCTGCTGCGCGCCGTCGCCAAGCTCGCCACCGAGCGCGACGTGAACCTCACCGTGGTCAGCAAGCCCACCCCGGGCGGCCCCACCGAGAGGCTCGTACAGGAGCTCGCCCTCGGTGACCGCGTGAAGTTCGTCCACGGCATCTCCGACGACGAGCTGGGCGAGCTCATCGCGACCTCCGAGATCTCCGTCGTGCCCTCGCTGTACGAGGGCTTCTCGCTTCCCGCCGTCGAGCACATGGCCTGCGGGACCCCGCTGGTCGCCAGCCGTACGGGCGCGCTGCCCGAGGTCGTCGGCGACGCGGCCGTCCAGGTCTCGCCCGGCGACCCCGAGGAGCTCGCCTCGGTGCTGCGCCGGCTGCACGACTCCCCTGACGAGCGGGAGCGCGTCGGCAGGGCCGGATACGACCGGGTCATGGAGCGGTACACCTGGCACGTCGTCGCCAAACGGACCGTCGAGGCATACCGCGAGGCCATCGAGGCCCGCGCGAAGGCGAAAGGGGAGCGGTAAGTGCTGACCGTCGACTTCGGGAAGCTCCCGGTCGGGCCCGGTGTCCGCGTGCTCGACCTGGGCTGCGGCGGTGGCCGCCACGCCTTCGAGGTGCTGCGGCGCGGCGCCGACGTGGTCGCGTTCGACCAGGACGCGGCCGAGCTCGAAGGTGTCGCGAGCATGTTCGCCGCCATGGACAAGGCGGGCGAGGTGCCGCCGGAGGCGACCGCCGAGACCGTGACCGGCGACGCGCTGGCCATGCCCTTCCCCGACGCCTCGTTCGACCGCGTGATCGCGGCCGAGGTGCTGGAGCACATCCCCGACGACATGGCGGCGATGCGCGAGCTCCACCGGGTGCTCAAGCCGGGCGGCCGGGCCGCGATCACCGTGCCGAGCTTCCTGCCCGAGCGCATCTGCTGGGCGCTGTCCGAGGCGTACCACACGGCCCCCGGCGGGCATGTGCGGATCTACACGCTCGCCGAGCTGAGCGCCAAGCTCAAGGCGACCGGCTTTTCGGTCGGCCCGCACCACCACGCCCACGGCCTGCACTCGCCGTACTGGTGGATCAAGTGCGCGGTCGGCGTGAACGACGACGACCACCCGCTGGCCAAGGCCTACCACGAGCTGCTCGTCTGGGACATCATGAAGCGCCCGGCGGCCACCCGCATCGCGGAGGCCGTGCTCAACCCTCTCATCGGAAAGAGCGTGGTCGTCTACGTCCGGAAGCCCGCTTGACCACCGACGCGGGCCGGGCCGCCGTCCCGGCCGTACCCGGGGTCGTCACAGCGGAGCAGATCGTCGAGACGGCGCGGAGCATCGCGGCCGTACAGGAGCCGGACGGCGGGGTGCCGTGGCCCGAGGGGCACGTCGACGCCTGGAACCACGTCGAGTGCCTGATGGCCATGACGGTCGCCGGGCTCACCGCCGAGGCCAGGAGGGGCTACGACTGGCTCGTACGGCACCAGCGGGACGACGGCTCATGGCCGATGAAGACGGTGCGCGGCGAGGCCGTCGAGAAGAACGGCGAGAGCAACCACGCCGCGTACATCGCGGTGGGAGTGTGGCACGAGCTGCTGGTCACCCGCGACGAGGACTTCGCGCGCGCGATGTGGCCGGTCGTGAGGAAGGCGCTCGACTTCGTGGTCGACCTCCAGACGGCTCGCGGTGAGATCGTCTGGGAGCGGTCCGCGTCGGGCAGTCCGGCCGAGTACGCCCTGCTGACCTGCTGCTCCTCCATCTACCAGGGGCTTCGCTGCGGCGTGCTGCTCGGCGAGCACCTCGGCGAGCCGCAGCCCGACTGGGAGCTTGCCGCCGACCGGCTCGGCCACGTGCTCGCCGCCCATCCGGAGGCCTTCGCCGACAAGAGCCGCTTCTCGATGGACTGGTACTACCCGATCCTCGGGGGCGCGGTGCGCGGCGACCAGGCTCGCGAGCGGCTGGACGAGGAGTGGGACACGTTCGTCGTACCCGGGCTCGGCATCCGCTGCGTGTCCGACCAGCCGTGGGTGACGGGCGCGGAGACCTGCGAGCTGGCCCTCGCCCTTGACGCTATGGGCGAGACCGAACGTGCTCTCGCCCTCTACCGGGACATGCAGCATCTCCGCCACGACAACGGGTCGTACTGGACGGGCTGGCAGTTCGTCAACGAGCGGCCGTTCCCCAACGAGCAGTCGGCCTACACCGCCGCCGCCGTCATCCTCGCGGCCGACGCCCTGTCGGGCGCGACCCCGGCGGCGGGCCTGTTCCGCGAGGCCGGGCGGTACTCCATCCCCGTGACCGACCCCGACACCTGCGGCTGCTCCCCCGCCGCCAGCCGTACTTGATCACCTGACGAGGTCGGCTGAACTCTTTCACGGGAGGCCCCCGGCCGCCACCGGGGGCCTCTCCGTCGTCGGCTCGCGAATCCAGCGGATCTAGGCGTCGGGGGCGACCCGTTCCAGCACGCGGAGGGACCCCTCGGTGCTGACCTCCTTGTAATCGCCCGAGGCGACGGCGCGCTGGAATACCCGGTACGGGGCCTGGCCGCCCGTGGAGGGGTCGGGGTAGATGTCGTGGAAGACCAGCGCACCGCCCGGCATGAGATGCGGCGCCCACCCCTCGTAGTCCTTGGTGACGGGATCCTCGGAGTGGCCCCCGTCGATGAAGAGCATCGCGAGGGGCGTCCTCCAGTAGCGGGCCACCGTCTCGGAGCGGCCCACGATCGCGATCACGTTGTCCTCCAGCCCGGCCGAGGCGATGGCAGCGCGGAAGAACGGGAGCGAGTCCATCTTGCCGAAGCGCGGATCCATCAGCGTGGGGTCGTGGTGGGCCCAGCCGGGCTGGATCTCCTCAGAGCCCCGGTGGTGGTCCACAGTGAAGACGACCGACCCTGTCTCGCGGGCCGCGGCCCCGAGATAGATCGCCGACTTGCCGCAGTAGGTGCCGATCTCGCAGATGGGACCGAGCGCGCCGTACGCGCACGCGGTGTCGAACAGGGCCGCCCCTTCGTTCGGGGGCATGAACCCCTTCGCACGCTCGGCCGCGTGGCGCAGGTCGGGCGGCAATAGGACGTGAGTCATGATTCTTCCCCTGTATGCGGCAATGCTGGTGCACCCTATCTGTCAACGCTTGCGGCGCGGGAACCGTGCCCCCCTATCATGATCATAGGGAGCCGAACAATATTCCGTACCGCCCTTGCCCCGTCCGGTGGAACGTGTTCTACTTTGCTGCGTGAACCAGCGTGCTCGCATAGTGATGTCCGACGACGAGGTGACGGCGTTCCTGCGGGAGTCTCGCAAGCTCCAGCTGGGCACGATCAACCCGGACGGTACACCGCACATGGTGACGATGTTCTACGGCCTCGTCGAGGGCCAGATCGGGTTCTGGACGTACGGCAAGGCCCAGAAGACCCGGAACATCGAGCGCGATTCTCGGGTGACCTGCCTCATCGAGGCCGGGGACGACTACTTCGACCTGAGAGGCGTCCTGCTGTACGGCACCGCGCGGCTGATCGACGCGCGGGACGCCGTCCTGGACATCGGTATGAACATCACCCTGCGGATGCCGGGAGCCGGTGACGCCACCGACGAGCTTCGCGGGTACGTCGAGCACACCGGCCGCAAGCGAGTCGCCTACCTCGTCGAGCCGACACGCGTGGTTTCCTGGGACCACCGTAAGCTCGCCACCCCCGCTTCGGCCTAGTCTCGCCTTTAAGTCATTTACGAACGCGAGAAGGGCTCCGATGAAAATCAAAGTCGACTACGACGTCTGCGAGGCCAACGCCGTCTGCATGGGCCTGGCACCCGAGGTCTTCGAAGTGGACGACGACGACAACCTGAACGTCCTGCTTCCCGAGCCCCCGCCGGAGATGCTCGACCGCGTGCGCCACGCGGTCCGATCCTGCCCCAAAGCCGCCCTTTCCCTTGAGGAAGAGTAGGCGCCCCCCAAGGAGGTCCCCCTTATGCGAGCCGCGCTACTGCACGCCGTCGGCGACGACAAGCTCGACATCCGCGACGACTTCACCCTCGCCCCGGTGGGCCCGACGGACGTCCGTGTGAAGATCAAGGCGACCGGCGTCTGCCACTCGGACCTGTCGGTGCTGTCGGGGGTGCTGCCCATGCCCCTGCCGGTGATCCCCGGCCACGAGGGCGCGGGCGAGGTCGTGGAGGTGGGCGACCATGTCACCTCCGTCCAGCCGGGCGACCACGTCATCATCAACTGGACCCCGGCGTGCGGCTCGTGCCCGAACTGCATCGTCGGTCAGCCGTTCCTCTGTATGACCTACGTCATGGAGAGCTTCTCCCTGGCGAGGTTCCGCTTCGGCGGCGAGACGCCCGCGTTCGGCATGGCCGGCTGCGGCACCTGGGCAGAGGAGATCGTGGTCCCCTGGCAGGGCGCGATCAAGGTGGACCCCGAGGTCCCGTACGAGGTCGCGGCCCTGATCGGCTGCGGCATCACCACGGGCGTGGGCGCCGCGATCAACACGGCCAAGGTCAGGCCGGGCTCGACCGTGGCCGTGATCGGCTGTGGCGGCGTGGGGCTGTCGGTGATCCAGGGGGCCCGGGTCTCCGGGGCCACGACGATCCTGGCGGTGGACCCGCTGGAGTCCAAGCACGCGCTCGCCAAGAAGGTGGGCGCCACGGACGCCTGCACCCCGGACCAGCTCATGGAGGTCATCGGGTCCCTCACCGGCGGCCAGGGGTTCGACTACGGCTTCGAGGTGGTCGGCAAGTCGGCGTCGATCATGTCGGCCTGGCAGGCCACCCGCCGGGGCGGCGACGTCATCGTGGTCGGCGCGGGCGCCATGGACGACATCGTGCCCCTGTCGGCCTTCAGCCTGCTGTTCGAGGGCAAGAACCTCCTCAGCTCGCTGTACGGGGGCAGCGACGTGCGCCGTGACTTCCCGTTCTTCGCCAACCTGTGGAAGGCCGGCAAGCTCGACCTCGAAAGCATGATCAGCTCTCGCATCCGGCTCGGTGACCTCAACGACGCCGTCGCGGCCCTCAAGGGCGGCGAGGTCCTGCGCCAGATCGTCGTCTTCGACTGACCAGGAGGACACCGATCCGGAAGCGCCCTCCTATGTAGACCGCATCTACGTAGATCCGTTCTACATGGGAGGGGCATGGCCGGATCAGGGGTTCGTCGGCCGCGCGTCCGAGATGAGCGCCGCCGTCCGGCGTGACCGTCGGCGGCGCGAACCGTGGCGGGGTCAGTCGGAGGAGAAGGCGGCGTCGAAGGACGCGGTGGGGGGCGTGATCGCGTTGAGGCCCCTGACGAAGGTCAGGGCCTCGGGAGCGCCGGCGAGGCGGTCCATGCCGGCGTCCTCCCACTCGACCGAGATGGGGCCGTCGTACCCGATGGAGTTGAGCGCGCGGAAGCAGTCCTCCCAGGCCACGTCTCCCCTGCCCGTGGAGACGAAGTCCCAGCCCCGGCGCAGGTCGGCCCAGGGCAGGTGGGAGGAGAGCCGGCCCCGGCGCCCGTCGCCCGAGCGGACCTTGGCGTCCTTGCAGTCGACGTGGTAGACGCGGTCGGCGAACTCCAGGATGAACCCGACCGGGTCGATCTCCTGCCAGACCATGTGCGAGGGGTCCCAGTTCAGGCCGAAGGCCGGCCGGTGCCCGATGGCCTCAAGCGTCCGTACGGTGGTGTGGTAGTCGTAGGCGATCTCGCTCGGGTGCACCTCGTGGGCGAACCGCACGCCGACCTCGTCGAACACGTCCAGGATCGGGTTCCACCGGTCGGCGAAGTCCTGGTAGCCCGCGTCGATCATCGACGGCGGGACCGGGGGGAACATCGCCACGGTGTGCCAGATGGACGAGCCGGTGAAACCGACCACCGTGCTCACCCCGAGCTTCGCCGCCGCACGGGCGGTGTCCTTCATCTCCTCCGCCGCGGCCTGGCGGACCTGCTCGGGGTCGCCCGAGCCCCAGATGCGCGCCGGGAGGATGCCCTTGTGGCGCTCGTCGATCGGGCTGTCGCAGACGGCCTGCCCGACGAGGTGGTTGGAGATCGTCCAGACCTTCAACCCGTGCTTGTCCAGGATCTCCAGCTTGCGGGGGATGTAGGACTCGTCCGACAGCGCCTTGTCGACCTCGAAGTGATCACCCCAGCAGGCGATCTCCAGGCCGTCGTATCCCCACTCGCCGGCCAGGCGGCACACCTCCTCGAAGGGAAGGTCGGCCCACTGGCCCGTGAACAAGGTGATCGGTCGCGTCATGTCCGCGCTCTCCTTCGGTGCTTACAAGCGGTTGCGGGGTTCGCTTATCAAGGGATCCTGGAGACCCGGGCCCGGGGAAGGCAACCCTTCCCAGGGCACCGGTTCCAGGGCTCTACGGGATCGGCGTCCAACGGCTCTCGCCCGCCGCGCTGCGCTCGACGGCCGCGAGCGCCTGCTGCACCCGAAGCCCGTCGGCGAACGACGGGGCCGGGTTGGTACCCGAGCCGATCGCCTCCAGGAAGTCCTTCACCTCGTGGCTGAACGTGTGCTCGTACCCGAGCCCGTGCCCCGGCGGCCACCAGGCCCCGGCATACGGGTGTCCCCCCTCGGTGACGAGGATGCGCCGGAAGCCGGCCTCCTCGGCGGGGAGGGTGTGGTCGTGGAACCACAGCTCGTTCATCGACTCGAAGTCGAAGGACAGGCTGCCGAGGGAGCCGTTGACCTCGATCCGCATGGCGTTCTTGCGCCCGGTGGCGAAGCGGGTCGCCTCGAACGACGCGAGCGCCCCTCCGGAGAGCCTGCCGATGAACACCGCCGCGTCGTCCACGGTGACGGTGCCCGTCGAGTCGGCGTCCTCGGCCGCGCCCGCCGCGAGCCCCGCGGACTCCTCGGCGAGCGGGCGGTCGTTGATGAAGGTCTCGGTGAGGGCCGAGACCCCCGTCAGCCTCTGACCGGTGATGAACTGGGCGGTGTCGACGATGTGGGAACCGATGTCACCGAGCGCCCCCGACCCCGCCTTGTCCTTCTGGAGCCGCCACACCAGCGGGAACTCCGGGTCGACGATCCAGTCCTGGAGGTACTGCGCGCGGACGTGGCGCAGGTCCCCCAGCCGCCCCTCGGCCACGAACTGCCGGGCGAGCGCGACGGCCGGGACCCTCCGGTAGTTGAAGGCCACCATGCTGCGCACGCCGCGCTCGGCGGCCCGCTCCGCCGCCGCGACCATGGCCTCGGCCTCGGCGACGGTGTTGGCCAGCGGCTTCTCGCACAGAACGTGCTTGCCCGCGTCGAGCGCGGCGATCGCGATCTCCGCGTGGGAGTCGCCGGGCGTGCAGATGTCGACGATGTCGACGTCGTCCCGCTTGATGAGTTCCTTCCAGTCGTTCTCGACTGCCGCCCAGCCCAGGTCGGCGGCGGCGGCGGCCGTACGGTCCTGCGACCTGCCGGACAGCACCGCCATGACCGGCGCGACCGGCAGGTCGAAGAACGCTCCGACGCTGCGCCACGCCTGGGAGTGCACACGTCCCATGAACGCGTACCCGACCATGCCGACCCCGAGCGCCGGCCTGTTGTCACTCACGAATAACCCCCGAATTAGGATTCGAACCCGAGCGGCAGATACTTCTGCGCGTTCTCCTTGGTGATGGTCTCCGATGCCAGCGTGATGGACTGCGGCACCTGCTGCTCGACCAGGTCGCTCAGGCCCTTGCCCTGGGCGATGAGCCGCGCGAGCTTGATCGCCGAGGACGCCATGGTCGGGCTGTAGGTCACCGTGGCCTTGAGCACGCCGCTGTCGGCCTGGATGTCGCGCATGGCGTTGGCCGATCCGGCGCCTCCCACCATGAAGAACTCGTTGCGGTTGGCCTCCTTGATTGCGGCGAGCACGCCGATGCCCTGGTCGTCGTCGTGGTTCCAGATGGCGTCGATCTTCTTGTGGGCCTGGAGCAGGTTGCTGGCGACCTGCGTGCCCGACTCGACGGTGAACTTGGCGTCCTGCTGGGCGGTCACCGTGAAGCCGTAGGTCTTCAGGGCGTCGGCGAAGCCCTTGCTGCGGTCCTGGGTGAGGGGCAGCGTCGCGATGCCCTGGATCTCCAGGATCACCGGGTTGGCGACACCCTTGTCCTTCAGGGTCTTGCCGACGTAGCTGCCCGCGGCCACGCCCATGCCGTAGTTGTCGCCGCCGATCCACAGCCGGTACGACAGCTTGTCGGGGAAGACGCGGTCGAGGTTGATCACCGGGATGCCGGCGTCCATCGCCTTGCGCGCGACCTGGTTGAGCTGCTCGCCGTCGTTCGGGAGGATCACCAGGGCGCTGACCTTGGCCGCGATCAGCGACTCGACCGCCGAGATCTGCTGGTTGATGTCGTTGGTCGGCTCGACCGGCTTGAACTCCACGTCGGAGTACTGCTTGGCCTGCGACTCGGCGTTCTTGGCGATGGCCGCGATCCAGCCGTGGTCGGCCGCCGGGGCGGAGAAGCCGATGACGACCTTGGTGCCCGGCTGGTCGTTGTCCGTGCCGGCCGTGGTGGCCTGCGGCGCGGCGGAGCTCGGGGCGGCGGCGGGTTCGTTGCTGGTGCAGGCGCTCACGAGGGCCCCTGCGCCGACAACGGCTCCGCTGACGAGGAATCCTCGCCGGCCGACGCTCTTGTTCATGGTGACTGTCTCCTTCTGGTACGGGGGATTACCGGGGCCTCGGCGCTGGGCCAGATCCCGAAATTTCGTGAATCTGGGGGCTTTCGGGCGCGGCGAACGCGACCGCGGAACCCCCGCGGCCGTACGGACGTGCCTTCGAGCCCTGCTTGTGTGTCCCGCGCCGTCGAGCCCTACGTTCGGGATTCGAGGCTTCGCCGCTGCAGGAGTACGGCGATGACGATGATCAGGCCCTTGGCTATGAGCTGGTCACTGGTGTTGAGTCCGTTGAGGATGAACAGGTTGGTGATGACCGTGAAGATCAGCAGCCCGAGGATCGAGCCGATGATGGTTCCCCGGCCACCGGTGAGAAGGGTTCCCCCGATGATGACCGCGGCGATCGCGTCCAGTTCGTAAAGATCGCCGTGGGTACTGGAGCCCGTGGTGGTGCGGGCCATGATGATCACTGCGGCGATGCCGCAGCAGAGGCCGGACAGCGCGTACAGCATCATCGTGTGACGCCGTACGTTGATCCCGGCGAGCCGGGCGGCCTCCGGGTTGCCGCCGACCGCGTAGGTGCGCCGGCCGAAGGTCGTGCGGTTGAGCACGAGCCATCCGACGGCGACCACGAGCGCGAAGATGTAGACCAGCAGGGGCAGGCCGAACACGCGCGTGGTCGACAAATCGACGATGGCGCTGTTGTCCGGGCCGACGAGCTGGGTCCTGCGGTCGGACATGCGCTGCGCGAGCCCGCGGGCCGCCACCAGCATGGCGAGCGTGGCGATGAACGGCACCATCCTCCCGTAGGAGATCAGGAAACCGCTGACCAGCCCCGCGCCCGTGCCGACCACGATCGCGCAGATCGCCATCACGACCGGCCCGTACGCCTGGGTGGCGAGGGTCGTCGCCCACACCGAGGCGAGCGCCATGACCGCGCCGACCGACAGGTCGATGCCCCCGCCGATGATGACGAAGGTCATGCCGACGGTGATGACGCCGATCGTCGAGGCCAGCGCGAGGATGCTCACCATGTTCGACGAGGTGGCGAAGTTCTCTGGGCTGGTCACCAGGCCCACGATGGCCAAAAGGATCAGCGCCACGACGAGGCCGAGGTGGCGCGCCTGCCCGACCCTGCTCAGCACGCCGGGCCCCGCGGGCTCAGCGGCCCGCGCCTGCTCCTCCACGCGGCGATGCTCGTCGGCGGGCGGCTGGGTGCTCTGCGGAGTGCTGCCACCCGAGGCGCGTGCGTCCGTCACAGCGCGCTCCCTTCCATGATCATGTCAATAACCCGTGGTTCGTCGAGTTCTCGTGCGTCCGACTCGTGGATGACCTTGCCTTCGCGGAGCACGAGCACCCGGTCGGCGAGGCCCAGGACCTCGGGGACCTCGCTGGACACCAGCAGCACGCCCACGCCCTCGTCGGCGAGCCGCCGGATCACGGCGTACAGCTCGGCCCGCGCGCCGACGTCGACGCCGCGGGTGGGCTCGTCGAGGAGCAGGAGCTTGCGGTCCTCCACCAGCCATCGGGCGAACACGGCCTTCTGCTGGTTGCCGCCCGAGAGGGTGCGCACCGGGCGACGGGGATCGGCCGGCCGGATGTCGACCGTCTCGGCCAGGCGCACGGCCTCGGAGCTCTCCTCCTTGCGGTCGACCCAGCCGAACCGCGCGTACTTGCTGAGTCCGGCGATCGTGATGTTGCGCGCGACCGACTCGTTCATCAGCAGGGCCTGCGACTTGCGCTCCTCGGGCGCGAGGCCCATGCCGAGCCGTACGGCCTTGGAGGTGCTGCCGGGAGGCACGGGCTCGCCCGCGAGCACGACCTGCCCGGAGGAGGCCCGGCGCGCGCCGTAGACGGTCTCGACGATCTCCGACCGGCCCGAGCCGACCAGCCCGGCCAGTCCGACGATCTCGCCTTCCCTGACCGTCAGCGACACGTCGGTGAAGCGGCCGGGCAGCGTGAGGCCCTCGACCTTCAGCACCTCAGGACGGTTGTCGTGCGATCCGGGCGCGGGACGCGGCGGGAAGACGTACTCCACGTCCCTGCCGGTCATCAGCGACACCACCGTGGACGTCGGCGTCTCGCGGGCGGGAAGCCCGACGGCGGCGGTCCTGCCGTCCTTGAGCACGGTGACGCGGTCGCCGATCTCGCGGATCTCCTCCAGCCGGTGGGAGATGTAGACGACCGCGACCCCCTGCGCCGTCAGGTCCCTGATGACCCGGAACAGGTTGGCCACCTCGTCGTGCGCGAGGGCGGCGGACGGCTCGTCCATGACGATCAGCCGCGTCTTGTGGGACAGCGCCCGCGCCATGCTGACGATCTGCTTGCCGGCCGCGGAGAGCCGCCCCACCTCCATCGTGGAGCGCATCTCGCCGTGGCCGAGGCTGCCGAGCAGCTCGGCGGCGGCCTTGTTCATCTCACCGCGCCGGGTGAAGCCGAACGCGGCCTGCTCGTGGCCGAGGAAGATGTTCTCCGCGACCGACAGGCCGTCGACCAGGTCGAGCTCCTGGTAGATGGTCGAGATGCCCGACTTGATGGCGGCGATGGGCCCGGCGAACCGGACCGGCTCCCCGCCGAAGGTCACCGTGCCCTCGTCCGGCTGGTGGGCTCCGGCGAGGATCTTGATGAGGGTGGACTTGCCCGCGCCGTTCTGCCCGAGCAGGCAGTGGACCTCGCCAGCGCGGACGTCGAGGTCCACCCCGTCCAGGGCGCGGACGCCGGGAAACTGCTTGACGATCCCGCGCATGACCAGCAGGTCGCTCACAGGGCCTCCGGAAGGTGGATCGAGAGGGGAGTCTGAGGGGCTGGAGCCATCATGAGTGTTTCATAGATCGGAGGTGTGAGGCAGATAGGCGACGGAACGATGCAAACACGTGTCGAAATGCGGAAAAAGATCGGATGTTTGAGGGGTCTAGGGAGCGGAGAAGACGTGGTCGCTGATGAGCCGGGCGCCCCCGATGACCCCCGCGGTGTCCCCCAACTCGGAGAGCACGATGGGGAGGTTTCCGGTGGCCAGGGGCAGCGACCTCCGGTAGACGACACTCCTGATCTCCGCGAGTAGTACATGGCCCAGACGGGCCACTCCTCCCGCGATGATCACTAGGCCCGGATTGAAGAAGCTGACGAGGCTCGCGAGCACCTGTCCGGCCTGGCGGCCCCCGTCACGGATGAGCTGGATCGCGGCCGGGTCCCCCAGGGTCGCGGCGGCGGCCACGTCCTCGGCGGTGAGCCTTCCCACAGAGGCGAGGCGTTCTGCGAGGTAGGCCGACCGCGGAGCGATCCTGACCGCCTCCCTCGCGAGCGCCGCGCCGCCGAAGTAGGCCTCCAGGCACCCGGTGTTGCCGCACGTACAGGTCGGACCCTGGTCGTCGACCCGCATGTGGCCGATGTCGCCGGCGCTTCCGGAGACCCCCCGGTAGATCTTGCCGTCGACGACGATGCCGCAGCCGATGCCGGTGCCGATCTTGATGAGCAGGAAGTCGTCGACCTGCTTCGCCAGGCCGGCGTGGAGCTCGCCCAGCGCCATGAGGTTGACGTCGTTGTCGACCATGGCGGGGCAGCCGAGCTCCTGGCTGATCGCCTCCTTGACCGGGTAGCGATCCCAGCCGGGCATTATCGGCGGCGCCACGGGGACGCCCTCCCGGAAGCTCACAGGGCCGGGCACGCCGATTCCGACGCCGTGGAGCTGGGCGAACAGTCCCTGCTCGCGCAGCTTGCCGAGGAGCTCCATCGCCCGGTCGAGCACCGCAGCCGGTCCGATACGGACGTCGCAGGTCTCGCTGACGTGGCCGAGGACCTCCAGCTCGCCGTTGGTGACCGCGACGTCCACCGAGGTGGCGCCGATGTCGATGCCGACGAACCTCATGTGGGGCGACAGCCGGACCATGCCGGACCGCCTGCCCCCGCGTGAGGCGGCGAGCCCGGCCTGTTCGACCAGGCCCATCTCGATGAGGCGGTCGAGCTCCAGGTTGAGCTTCGAGCGGGAGAGCTCGACGACGTCCCCGAGCTCGGCTCGCGACCGGCCGCCGTCGCGCAGCAGGCGCAGCAGGGTCGCCTGGTGGACGTTGTCAGGCCGTACGGGCATTCGCTTCACAGAGCCTCCGGAATCGGAGTGATGTGAGGCTGAAGCTAGTTCACTTCCGCTGCTGCGGGAAGCCCTTTTCGATGACAATTCATAACTTTCGCCGTTATAAACGAAAGCCGGTGACGCACCTCACCCCAACGAAAAGAACCGCATGATCATCGCGTGAGCCACGCCGGGCTGCGATGATCATGCGGTTACGAGGGTGTTTCGCCTGATGGTTTCCTGTGCCGCCCGCGGCGGCATTCAGAGGGCGTCGCTCAGAGCATGGCCTTCATGGAGGCGGTGGCCTGCTCGCCGAGGGTGGTCGGCCGCACGTACGGCTCCTCGGTGAGGATCGCGTCCCAGTTGTCGCGGATCGCCTCGATGGTCAGGTCGTCGGAGCGCCAGCCCGGCCCCTCGGCCACGAACACACGGGCGACGCGCCCGGCGCCGACGCTGAAGACCTCGCCGGAGGTCTCGCAGCTCTCGTGCGCGAGGAAGGCGACCAGCGGGCTCACCCTGCCCGGGGTGAACCTCTCCTCGAACTCGGCGGGGAGCAGGGCCTCGGTCATCCGGGTCCAGGCGATCGGCGCGATGGCGTTGGCCTTGATGCCCGCGCGGGCGCCCTCGATGCCGAGGGTCTTGGTCAGCCCCACCAGCCCCATCTTGGCGGTGGAGTAGTTCGCCTGGCCGAAGTTGCCGAAAAGCCCGGCGGGCGAGGAGGTGTTGACGATGCGTCCGTAGCGCTGCTCCTTCATGTGCGGGAACGCCGCCCGGCTGACCAGGAACGACCCCCGCACGTGCACGGCGAGCACGGCGTCGAACTCCTCGACCGTCATCTTGCCCAGGGACTTGTCGCGCAGGATGCCGGCGTTGTTGACGAGGATGTCCACGCGGCCGAACGCGTCGCGGGCGGCCTGGATGATCGACTCGGCGCCCTCGGGCGTCGCCACGTCGCCGGCGTTGGCCACCGCCTCGCCGCCGTTCTTGACGATCAGTTCGACGACCTCGGCCGCGGGGCCCGTGGAGGCCCCGGTGCCGTCGAGCGACCCGCCGACGTCGTTGACGACGACCTTCGCGCCGCGCTCGGCGAGCAGGAGCGCGTGCGACCGGCCGAGCCCCTGACCCGCACCGGTGACGACCGCGACCTTCCCGTCGAACCTGAGTTCAGACATGCCGCCCACCCTTCGAGGAGAATAAGATTCTAGTGATCACAGAATAGCCTGCGGCGCCCGCGGCACCCAGGGCCGGTTCAGGACACGCCGTGTGACGTCGCGGATAGTGATCGGAAGAGTCAAATCCTGCTAGAGTTTCCGCCTCGCATGGGCGTGGGTCAGCGTCGACCCCTATCTCTACGGCCCCGCCCGGAACCCGGGCTGGAGGCCACGCATGCCCGCACAGCCGCCCCTCCGCGTCATCCAGTGGGCCACGGGCGCCGTCGGAAGCTATGCGCTTCGCAGCGTCATCGCCCGTCCCGAGTTCGAGCTCGCCGGCGTGCTCGTCTACGACCCCGACAAGGTCGGGCTGGACGCCGGGCCGCTGGTGGGGCTGCCCGACACGGGCGTCTACTGCGTCGACGACTTCGACGGCGTCATCGCCGCCGAGGCCGACTGCGTCCTGCACATGCCGCTCCCGGCCGCCTACTTCGGCGGCGACTACGCCGCCGACCTTGAGACGGTCTGCGCGCTCCTGGCCTCGGGCAAGAACGTCATCACGACCACCGGCTTCATCTATCCCCAGGTGTACGGCCCTGCGGTGGTCGATCGCCTGGAGGCCGCCTGCCGTGAGGGCGGCACCTCGGTGTACGGCACCGGGATCAACCCGGGGTTCATGAGCGACCTGCTCCCGCTGGCCCTCACCGGGCTGTCGACGCGGCTCGACCACATCTACGTGCGCGAGTCGTCCGACTTCCTCGGGCATCCGTCGCGGCAGATCGTCATGGACCTGATCGGGTTCGGCCGCGCGCCGAAGGACTACGCCGACGCCGTGCGTCCGTTCAGGAACGTCCAGCGGGCGCTGTTCTCCGAGAGCGTCCAGCTCGTCGCGAGCGCGCTCGACGTGCGGCTCGACGAGGTCGAGGAGACCGACGAGTACGAGCTGGCGACCGAGGAGTTCGAGATCACCGCCGGCGTCGTGCGGCCGGGCACGGTCTGCGCCTCACGGTGGATCTTCTCCGGGCTCGTCGGGGGGCGGCCGTTCATGACGGTGGAGTGCGTCTACAAGGCCGACGCCGCGAAGGTCGGGCGATGGCCCGCGCCGGGCTTCGCCATCCACATCGAGGGCCGGCCGCAGATGATGATCACGATCGACGAGGTCTCCCACGGGCTGGCGGGCGCCGCCGCGCACGCGGTCAACTCCATCGCCTCGGTCTGCGCGGCCCCGCCCGGCATCCGCACCCTGCTCGACCTCCCGCTCGCCACGGGCCGAGGCGCCATCCGCCTGGCCTGAGCGCCCGCGCGCCCGTACGGCCGGTGAGGCACGCGTCCGTACGGGCGGCGTGGTGCGGCGCGTCCGTACGGGCGGCGTGGTGCGGCGCGTCCGTACGGGCGGCCCGGTGCGGGGCGCGTCGGTACGGGCGGCGGTCAGGGCGGGGAGAGGTGCTTGACGATGTCGGCGACCTGGGCCTTCTGGGTGACGGCGACCTGCCGCGCGAGGGCGACGGTCCCGCGGTCCTTGCCCTCGTCGCGCGCCTTCTCGGCGAGCCTGACTCCGTAGTCGGTGTGCCGGGCGAGCGTCGTCAGCCAGAGCCGGTCGAAAGCCGGCCCCGACTTGCCCTTGAGGAGCAGGAGCTGGGCCGGGGACAGCATCCCCGGCATCTGGTGCTGGGGAGGATCGTCGGTGTCCGGCACCGTGAACTCCCACGCCCGGAGCGAGCGCGCCATCACGTCGATCTGGGCGGTCTCGTCGTCGATGATCCTTTTCGCCAGGCCCCTGACGTACACGTCCTGGCTGCGCTCCGGGACGAGCCGTGCCAGCGTGATCGACTGGCCGTAGTGCAGGATCATCTCCCGCGAGAAGAGCACGTCCGTCAGGTTGTACGGGATGTCGTAGGCGGCGGCCACCGGGACGGCCCGCCCGGGGGCCGAGGCGCAGCCGGTGACCCCCGGCATGGCCAGCGCCGCGACGAGGCCCATGGCCGCGACGCCGAGGTTCCCGCGCATCGGCTTCCCCTTCCCCGCGACGGCGTCCGGCGCCGGATCGGCCGGAGCGCGGAGGAGACCCGCGCTCCGTCGTTCCGGGATACGCGGATTTCGCCTGAAGCGTTCAGACCCGCCGCTGGGAAAGGTTCAGGAGTGCGGGGTGAAGCGGCCGAACCGGCCCTGGTGGTACAGCAGGGGACGGCCCGTCGTGTCTATCCCCGTGCCGGTCACCAGGCCGACCACCAGGATGTGGTCGCCGATCTCGACGGTCGTGTGCGGCGCGCAGACCAGATGGGCGGACACGCCGCTCAGCAGGGGCACGCCGCCGGGCCCCGGGCCCCACCGGGTCGGCTCGGCGAACCGGTCGACCCCCTTGCGCGCGAACCTCGACGCGAGCTCGGCCTGGTCGCTGGCGAGGACGTTGACGGCGAAGCTCTCCGCCTGCCGCAGCCAGGGCCAGGTCGTGGACGACTGGTCGACGTAGAACGAGACCAGCGGCGGGTTGAGGCTGACGGAGGAGAAGGAGGTCGCGGTCAGGCCGACCGGGACCCCCCCGGCCTGCGCCGTCACCACGACCACCCCGGCCGCGTGCACGGCCAGCGCCCGGCGGAAGCCCTCGCTGTCCACGGCCCGTTCCGAAAGTGTCTCGGTCATACCGTCGCGCCTTCTTTCAGCGCGATCTGGGGCACCACCCGGTCCGCCCACCGGCCCAGCACCTCCTCAGGAGCGGCGATCTCGGATTCGAGCAACGCCAGGCCGGGCGTCGGCACGTTCGCGCCCAGCTCCACCAGCAGCGGCCGCAGGTGGGTCTCGACCGCGAGCGCGTGCCGCGCGTCGCCCATCACCAGCACGGGCAGCGCGACCGTACCGGCCAGCGCCTGGGACGGCAGCCGGTCGAGGAAGACCTTGAGCAGGCCGGTGTAGGTGCCCTTGTACGTCGGACTGGCCACCAGAAGGACCTTCGCTCCCGCGACCTGCTGGAGCGCCTGCTGGACCTCGGCCGGGGGCTTCGGGTCCAGCAGGACCGGGGCCAGGGCGGCCAGGTCGACCACATCCCGCTTTCCTGGGTATTCGAGCCGCTCTGCCACCAGCCCGGCCGCGTGCTCCGCCGCCGTCCGCGTACGTGACCCTTCCCGCGGATTGCCTACCAACGTGACGAAACTCATCTGTCGCTCACCACTCTTCTCCCGGTTCCCGCGACGGCACCGGCCGCGTCGCGCCGATGCGAGGAGTGCTCAGAGATTGCCGCTGTCAGCTCGTGCGGAGACACTGGGCGCTGGTGACGTGGCCGAAGTCCACGTGCGCGCGCCTGGTCAGGGGGATCTGGCTCATGCTCGAAACCTACGTAGACCAAACCGTAATGTCAATATTCCCTACTGGTTTTCCCTGAAATACTAAATGTCCGGATACCAGAGGTCCGGCTCGCCCGCCACGCGGCGGAGACGGCCCCGGGCCTCCAGGTAGACCAGGTGGGCGAGGGTCTCGTTGGTGGCGGCCCTGCGCATGAAGGCCGGGATGGTGTCCCAGGGCCGCGACCAGGTCAGCCGGGTCGTGACGTCCCAGCAGTCGGCCCCGTCGGCGCCCGAGACCGCCGACTCGATCTCCGCCAGCCGCTTCGCGTGGTGGGCCATGACGTAGTCCACCCGGTCGGCCAGCTCCAGGAAGCGGTACTCGTGGGCGGGCAGCACCTCGTCCACCTCGAAGTCCCTGACGGCCGCCAGGGCGTCGAGGTAGTCGGCGAGCGGGTCGGGCGCCGACTGCGGGTGGACGGCCACGATCGGGGTGATCCTCGCGAGCACGTGGTCCCCGGAGAACAGCACCCGGCGCGAGGGCGAGACGAAGCACAGGTGCCCGGGCGAGTGGCCGGGGGTCCATACGGCCCGCAGGTCCCAGCCGGGCAGGTCGAGCGTGGCGCCGTCCTCGATGAGCCGGTCGGGCGCGGCCATGGTCACGTACTGGCGGATCATCTTGGACGCCCCGCTCAGCTCGTCGAGCGTGAGCGGGGGCACGCCCGAGCGGGCCAGCAGCGCCCGCTCACGCGCGACCAGGGAGTCGATCGCCGACTCGTCGTAGCGGTCGCGCACCAGCGCCGCGTCCGCCGGATGCAGGCCGATCCACGCGCCCGACGCCTCGCGGACCCGGCCCGCGAGGCCGTAGTGGTCGGGGTGGATGTGGGTGACCAGCACCGCGCGCACGTCGGTCATCGCGTACCCGGCCACGGCGAGCCCGTCCACCAGGGCGGAGTAGGCCTCCTCGGTGTTCCAGCCCGCGTCGATGATCGCCACGCCGTCGGGCAGCTCCAGCGCGTACACGAGGACGTACCTGAGCGGGTTGATCGGGATGGGCACCGGGATCGACCACAGCCCGGGACGCACCTGTTCCACCTTCGGCATGGCCCCGCTCAGCCAGGCGTCCCGCTGCTCCTCGCTCGCCGGCGTGACCCTTCTGCCGGGCTCGGCCGCCTTCGTCGCCTCGCCCATGGCCGGTCCCGCCCCTCGATCGCTCATCCCCGCGCTCCCTTCGGCCTTCGACGCCTCGATTGTGCACCGGTCACCGAATGTTGTTCTACTCGGGGGGTGTCCCAGCGGACGGCAGCCGTACGTAAAGCAGGGCGGACACGAGCACGACGGCGGCGGCGGCCCACCAGGCGGCGGCCGTACCCGCCCGGGAGGCCAGCAGCCCGAGGCCCAGCGCGGAGACCATCCCTCCGAACTGCAACTGCAGCGAGTCGACGGACATCAGCGTGGCCCGCTGCGAGGAGCCGACCCTGCGGTGCATCATCTCCACGCGCAGCAGCCCGGCGACCCCCATGGCCGCGAACATCACCACGTAGGCGGCGCCCGCCGCGGCGACACCCCAGACTCCGGTCAGCACGGTCGTGGCCGCCAGGGTCCCGAGCGCTCCGGCTCCGGCCACCGTGCCCGCCACGGCCGCCGGGACCGATCCCTTGAGCACCCGCGCCGCCCACGGGGCCGCCCAGGACCCGAAGCCGCTGGCGGCGAACCCGGCGGAGGCGACGAGGGCGTACACCGAGCTTGCGGACTCCGCCCCTCCGGTCAGCGAGGCGAGCCTGCCCGGGGTCAGCACCTCGATCGAGTAGAGCCCCGCCCCGATCGCGAAGGACACCAGCAGCAGCCGGCCGAGCGCCCGGTCGCGAAGCCCCAGCCGGAGCCCGGACCCGATGGTGACGGCCACGTCACGCAGGACGAACCCGATCGTGGGCCGCGGATGGGGCGGCTCGGGCATGGCGACGAGGACGACGACGAAGAGCACGGCCGCCGCGACCGCCGCGGCGATCATCGGCGTGACGAGGCCCCCGGGCAGCACGAGCGGCATGAAGCCGCCGGTGAGCGTGGCCACGCAGAGCGACACCGACCCCATGGCCTCTCCCCTGGCCAGGCCGGGCTTGAGATCGGCCTCCGGCCCCCGCGCGGCGTGCAGCATGTCGACGTACCAGGCCTGGGCGGGCCCGCTGGACAGCGCGCGGGCGATCCCCTTGAGCACGGAGGCGACCGCGAACAGCCAGACCGAGGTGGCCACGGCCAGCAACGCCAGCCCGGCGACGCTGAAGAGGGCGGAGACGGCGAGCAGCACCCGCCGCCCGAGGACGTCGGCGAGGCCGCCGGTGGGGAGCTCAAGGGCCACGATGACGACCGCCTGGACGGACAGCACCATCCCCACCTGCGCGAGGTCCAGCCCCCGGGAGGTCATGAGCAAGATCATCGATGCCATCGTCAGGCCCGCGGGGAACCACGTCAGGAAGCTGATGAGGGCATAGCTCCGCATCGCCGTGCGCGGCGGGAGGACGTGGGAGGCTCCCGCGATGGCCGCCGTACGGGAAGCGGTGCCGGCGCCCTCGGACGGCCCCTCCGCGTGGTGGGGGGCGCTCATCCGCTGTACCCCCGTGTGGGGAAGGCCGCCATGTGCAGCGAGACCCGTTGAACTTCGGGACTGCCTGAATCGTGCGCCTCCAGCTCGCGGATCATGACCGCGAAGCGCTCGTACAGGAGCTTCACCGACGCGGGGGTGAGCCGGGCGATGTCGTCGGACATGCCCGCCGCTTCGACCCAGGCCGGCCCCCAGGACTCCCGCTCGCTCTCGAACCGCTCGCGGTCGTGGACCAGGACCTCGATCTGCCGGTCGCGCATGAACCCGGCCGCCTCCCGGCCCTCCGGGCTGCCGCCCAGCTCCAGCTCGCTCCACGACGTGTAGCTGTGGACGGACCGCCAGCGGCGCTCCCGCGCGTCCCGCTGCTCGGGGTCCTGCTCGACGAAGCCGTACCTGGCGAGCTGCCGCAGATGGTAGCTCGTGGAGCCGGAGCTCTCCCCGAACCTCGCGGCCAGCTCGGTGGCCGTCGCCGGCCCTTCGACACGGAGGGCGCCGAGCAACCGCACCCGCAGCGGGTGCGCCACCGCCTTCAGCGCCTGGGGATCGCTCACACGGTAGGTGTCCGGAGATTTGCTCATATGCCAAAGGTAACTTTGCAAAGTCATATTTGCAAAGTGTTGTTTGTGATACCATCGAGTGAAACTTTCATGGCGCGAGCGCCCTCCGGAACCCCGCGCAGCACGGCGACGGGCGCAAGCCGCACCGGGGCGGCGCGGCCGGGCGCACGGGCCGCGATCATCCATTGACGCCCGCTGGACCCGTTGGAACCATGCGGGGACCGTTGTCTGGGAGCGCTCCCATACAGCGCTCCAATCCATGACTTCCTGGGGAAATCGCGTGATCAGACCATCCCGGCGGTGGGCGGCCTCGCTCGCCGTCACCGCGGCGGCCACCCTGGCTGTGTCCGCTACGTCCGCTCTGTCCGCCCCGGCCGCCAGCGCGTCCGGTACAACGACCGCATCCACCCCGGCCGTGAGCGCGCTCGCGGAGGGCCCCGAGCAGATCGTCAACGGGACCTTCGACAGCGGCAGCGACCCCTGGTGGCACACCGCCAACCTGACCTTCGACACCAGCGGCGGGCGGCTGTGCGCCGACGTCCCCGGTGGCACCGTCAACCCGTGGGACGTCATCATCGGCCAGGACGACATCCCCCTGGTCAAGGACGAGACCTACGCGTTCAGCCTCTACGGGTCCGCCGACCCCTCGAAGGTCGGCCGGGCGCTGGTGCAGCTCCCCGTCGACCCGTACACGGCGTACCTGACCGCCAACCCCGAACTCGGCCCCGGCGGCGCCACCTACACCTACACGTTCACCTCGCCGGTCGACCTCCCGAACGCCCAGGTGGCGTTCCAGATCGGCGGCAGCGCCACGCCGTGGCGGTTCTGCGTGGACGATGTCTCCCTCAAGGGCGGGGCCGAGCGCGAGGTCTACAAGCCCGACACCGGCCCGAGGGTCCGCGTGAACCAGGTGGCCTACCTTCCCAAGGGCCCGAAGAACGCGACCGTGGTGACCGACGCCACGACGGCCCTTCCCTGGCGCCTCAACGACGGCGGCGGCCACGTCGTCGCCTCCGGGAGCACCGCGCCGCGCGGCGTGGACGCCAGCTCGGGGCAGAACGTCCACTCGATCGACTTCGGGTCGTACACCAAGGCGGGCACCGGCTACACGCTCTCGGCGGACGGCGAGACCAGCCGGCCGTTCGACATCGGCGGGGCCGCCTACGAGCAGCTCGGCACGGACGCGCTGAAGTTCTACTACCCGCAGCGCAGCGGCATCGAGATCCTCGACGGCCTGCGGCCCGGATACGCCAGGCCCGCCGGGCACGCCGGAGTCGCCCCGAACCAGGGTGACACCAACGTGCCCTGTCAGCCGGGGGTCTGTGACTACTCCCTGGACGTCTCCGGCGGCTGGTACGACGCGGGCGACCACGGGAAGTACGTCGTGAACGGCGGCATCTCGGTCGCCCAGCTCATGGGCGAGTTCGAGCGCACCAAGAACGCCGCGACGGCCAGGCCGCAGACGGACGGCACGCTGGCCGTCCCCGAGAGCGGCAACGGCGTCCCCGACATCCTCGACGAGGCCCGCTGGGAGCAGGAGTTCCTGCTCAAGATGCAGGTCCCCGACGGCAAGCCGTTCGCGGGCATGGCACACCACAAGATCCACGACCAGAACTGGACCGGCCTGCCGCTGCTCCCCCACCTGGACGCCCAGAAGCGCGAGCTGCACCCGGTGTCCACGGCCGCGACGCTCAACCTCGCCGCCACCGCCGCCCAGGCCGCCCGCCTGTACGCCCCGTACGACGCGGCGTTCGCGGCCAGGAACCTGACCGCCGCCCGCAAGGCCTGGACGGCCGCCAAGGCGAACCCCGCCAAGCTCGCCTCCCCCTCGGACGGCACCGGCGGCGGGACCTACGACGACGCCGACGTCAGCGACGAGTTCTACTGGGCCGCCGCCGAGCTCTACATCACCACGGGCGAGAAGGAGTTCAAGGACTACGTGCTGGCCTCGCCGAAGCACACCGCCGACGTCTGGGGCCCGAAGGGCTTCGACTGGGGCAACGTCGCCCCGCTCGGCCGTCTCGACCTCGCCACCGTGCCCAACGGCCTGCCCGGCCGCGACCAGGTGCGCCAGTCCGTGGTCCAGGGGGCCGACAAGTACGTCGCCGCGCTCGCCGCGCACCCGTACGGCCTGCCGTACGACGCGACGAGCTACGACTGGGGCTCCAACAGCCAGATCCTGAACACCATGATCGTGATGGCCTCGGCGTACGACATCACCGGCACCCAGAAGTACCGGGACGGGGTGCTCCAGGGCATCGACTACATCTTCGGCCGCAACGCCCTGAACCAGTCGTACGTCACCGGCTACGGCGAGGTGGCCTCGCACAACCAGCACAGCCGGTGGTACTCCCACCAGCTCGACGCCACCCTGCCGAACCCGCCCAAGGGCACCCTCGCGGGCGGCCCCAACTCCGGCATCCAGGACCCGCTCGCCGCCGAGAAGCTCAAGGACTGCAAGCCGCAGTTCTGCTACATCGACGACATCAACTCCTGGGCGACCAACGAGCTGACGATCAACTGGAACTCGCCGCTGTCGTGGATCTCGGCGTTCGTCGCCGGCCAGGGCGACGGAACGGTGAAGGCCCCCGGGAAGTGCCAGGTGACCTACACGACGCACGGGGAGTGGCCCTCCGGGTTCACCACCCAGGTCACGGTCAAGAACACCGGCACGGCCACGATCGACGGCTGGACGCTGAAGTGGGCCTTCCTCGGCGGCCAGAAGACCGACGGCTTCTGGAGCGCCGACTTCACCCAGAGCGGCGCGACGGTGACCGCGAAGAACCTCGACTGGAACGCCAAGATCAAGCCGGGGCAGTCGGTGACGTTCGGCTTCAACGGCAAGAGCGCCCCCGGCGCCAACCCGGCTCCGGAGCTTTTCACCCTCAACGGCGCCGCCTGCGCCTGATCCGCTGAAGGGCACAAGGGCCGGCCGCCCCGGGGGGCCGGCCCTTTGTGGTGCCCTGAGGCCCCCGGCCCCGGTTAGGGTATGCCGCATGATCGAAGGCATCTGGATCGACGAGGCGGTCACCGACCTGCGGCCGGACTTCAGGGTGCTGGTCATCGGCGCGTACGGCCTGCGCAACGGGCCATCCGACGACCACTCCCGGGGCTGGCTGGCCGAGGCGGCGGCGGAGGCCGTACGGCCAGACGACGACAAGATCGTCGCCTGGCAGGACGCCTACCGCGCCTTCGGCGCCAAGCCGCAGCGCACCCGCCCGTCGGTGGACGCCCTGGTGCGCCGGGTGCCGCCCCCCGAGATCAACCTCGTCGTGGACGCGTACAACGCGGTCAGCATCCGCCACGCGCTGCCCATCGGCGGCGAGGACCTCGCTCACTACGAGGGCACGGCGAGGCTCGTACGCGCGGCCGGCGACGAGCCGTTCGACGCGATCGAGAAGGGCGAGGCGGTCATCGACCACCCGGAGATCGGCGAGGTGGTCTGGAGGGACGACCGGGGGATCACCTGCCGCCGGTGGAACTGGCGCCAGTGCGTACGCACCCGCATCACCGAGAGCACCGTGGACGCGCTCTTCCTGCTCGAACGGCTCGCGCCGATGTCGCTGGAGGAGCTCTCGGCGGCCGGGGAGGAGCTGGCCGGGCTGCTCAGGGAGATCAGCCCCGAGGTCCGCGTCGAGGCGCGCCTGGTGGGCCCGGCCGCGTAGGGAGGGGCTCGACTGGTGGGCCGGCCGTGCGGGAGAGCGCAGGTAAGCATGGCCTCACCCCCCGGACGGGCTACCCGGGCGTGACCAGTTTGAACGGTCCTGGGATGATCGGGCGGTGAGCCGGGCCGAGACCGCACACGCCACTTATTTGGGCGAGTAGCCTTGGACAGGTTCTCTAATCAACAACGCCGATCTGCGGAAGAGGGCGATTTCCGCCGTGTCGTCTGAGTCGTCGCGGACAAACCCACTCACCAACTTTGGTCAGAACGAGTGGCTTGTCGACGAGCTGTACCAGAAGTATCTCCAGGACCCGGAGTCTGTCGACCGTGCCTGGTGGAACTTCTTCGCTGACTACAACCCCGAATCCGGTACGAGCCGCACGTCGGCACCGGGGGGGTCCAACGGCGCGACGGCAGACGCCGCTCCTGGGACCACCACGGCACCGACGCCCAAGCAGGCTCCCCCGGTGGAGGCCGCACCCAAGGCCGCCAAGGCGACGACTCCGGCACCGAGCCCGCAGGCCGAGAAGGCCAAGCCCGCGGCGGCCCCCTCGGGCGCCGAGGAGGTCCGCCTGCGTGGCGCGGCCGCGCGCACGGCGGCCAACATGGATCTCAGCCTGGCGGTCCCCACGGCCACCAGCGTGCGGGTGGTACCGGCGAAGCTGCTCATCGACAACCGAATCGTGATCAACAACCACCTGTCGCGCGGTCGCGGCGGCAAGGTGTCGTTCACCCACCTCATCGGCTACGCGATCGTCAAGGCGCTCGCGTCGATGCCGGACATGAACTACTCCTACGCCGAGGTCGACGGCAAGCCGACGCTGGTCAAGCCCGAGCACGTCGGCCTGGGCCTCGCGATCGACGTGCAGAAGAGCGACGGCACCCGCCAGCTCCTCGTGCCGTCGATCAAGGGCGCCGAGTCGATGGACTTCCGCCAGTTCTGGACGGCCTACGAGGACATCGTCCGCAAGGCCCGCGGCGGCAAGCTCGGTGTCGACGACTTCGCCGGCACCACCATCAGCCTCACCAACCCCGGCACGATCGGCACCGTGCACTCGGTCCCGCGCCTCATGCAGGGGCAGGGCACGATCATCGGCGTCGGCGCGATGGAGTACCCCGCCGAGTACCAGGGCGCCTCCACCGAGACGCTCAACCGGCTCGCGGTGAGCAAGGTCATGACGCTCACGAGCACCTATGACCACCGCATCATCCAGGGCGCCCAGTCGGGTGACTTCCTCCGCCGCATCCACCAGCTCCTGCTGGGCGAGGAGGGTTTCTACGACGAGATCTTCCAGGCGCTGCGGATCCCCTACGAGCCGGTCCGCTGGGTCAAGGACATCTCGGCCACCCACGACGACGACGTGGCCAAGTCGGCCCGCGTCATCGAGCTGGTCCACGCCTACCGCGTGCGCGGCCACCTCATGGCCGACACCGACCCGCTTGAGTACAACCAGCGCAAGCACCCCGACCTCGACATCAAGTCCCACGGCCTCACCTTGTGGGACCTTGAGCGCGAGTTCGCCACGGGCGGCTTCGGCGGCAAGCCGCTGATGAAGCTCCGCGACATCCTGGGCGTGCTGCGCGACTCCTACTGCCGCACGGTCGGCATCGAGTACATGCACATCCAGAACCCCGAGGAGCGGGCCTGGATCCAGTCGCGGGTCGAGAAGCCGCACGCCCGGCCGAGCCGGGAGGAGCAGCTCCACATCCTGCGCCGCCTCAACACCTCCGAGGCGTTCGAGACGTTCCTGCAGACCAAGTACGTCGGGCAGAAGCGCTTCTCGCTGGAGGGCGGCGAGTCGCTGATCCCGCTGCTCGACTCGGTGATCAGCTCCGCGGCCGACGAGCAGCTCGACGAGGTCGTGATCGGCATGGCCCACCGCGGCCGCCTCAACGTCCTCGCCAACATCGTCGGCAAGTCGTACGCCCAGGTGTTCGGCGAGTTCGAGGGCAACCTCGACCCGCGCAGCGCCCACGGCTCCGGTGACGTGAAGTACCACCTCGGGGCCTCAGGCGACTTCACCGCCCCCGGCGGCAACAAGATCGCGACGTCGGTCGTGGCCAACCCCTCGCACCTGGAGGCCGTCGACCCGGTCACCGAAGGCGTCGTCCGGGCCAAGCAGGACCTCTTGGAGCGCGGCGAGGAGGGCTTCACCGTCCTTCCCGTGCTCGTGCACGGCGACGCGGCCTTCGCGGGCCAGGGCGTGGTGGCCGAGACGCTGCACCTCTCGCAGCTTCGCGGCTACCGCACCGGTGGCACGGTGCACGTCGTGGTCAACAACCAGGTCGGCTTCACCACCTCGCCGGCCTCGTCGCGGTCCAGCGTGTACGCCACCGACGTGGCCCGCATGATCCAAGCGCCGATCTTCCACGTCAACGGCGACGACCCCGAGGCCGTCGTGCGGGTGGGCCGGCTGGCCTACGAGTACCGCCAGACGTTCCGCAAGGACGTGGTGATCGACCTGGTCTGCTACCGCCGCCGCGGCCACAACGAGACCGACAACCCGAGCTTCACCCAGCCGCTGATGTACGACCTGATCGACGCCAAGCGGTCCATCCGGAAGCTCTACACCGAGGCGCTGATCGGCCGTGGCGACATCACGGTCGACGAGGCCGAGCAGGCGCTCCGCGACTACCAGGAGCAGCTTGAGCGGGCCTTCACCGAGACCCGAGAGGCCGGCAAGAGGCCTCTGGAGCCCGGTGCGGTCGTCAAGCCGGCCCCTGACGAGGTAGTGCCGTGGTCGCACGACGACACGGCGTCGGCCATCACCGAGGAGACGGTGAAGCGGGTCGTCGAGACCCAGCTGAACCTCCCCGAGGGCTTCACGGTCCACCCGCGCCTGTCCCCGCTGCTGCAGCGCCGGGGTCAGATGGTCACCGAGGACGCCATCGACTGGGCCATGGGCGAGACCCTGGCCTTCGGCTCACTGCTGATCGACGGCCATCCGGTCCGCCTCGTCGGGCAGGACTCCCGCCGTGGCACCTTCGGCCAGCGGCACGCCGTGCTGGTCGACCGGGTCACCGGTGAGGACCACACGCCGCTGAAGTCGTTCAACGAGGGCACCACGAAGTTCTACGTCTACGACTCCCTGCTGTCGGAGTTCGCGGCGATGGGCTTCGAGTACGGCTACAGCGTCGTACGGCCGGACGCCCTGGTCGCCTGGGAGGCGCAGTTCGGCGACTTCGCCAACGGCGCCCAGTCGATCATCGACGAGTTCATCTCGGCGGGCGAGCAGAAGTGGGGCCAGCGCTCTTCAGTGGTCCTGCTGCTGCCGCACGGCTACGAGGGCCAGGGTCCCGACCACTCCTCCGCCCGCATCGAGCGGTTCCTCCAGATGTGCGCGCTGGACAACATGACGGTGGCGCAGCCGACCACCCCGGCGAACTACTTCCACCTGCTCCGCTGGCAGGTGCTGTCGGGCCGTCACAAGCCGCTGATCGTCTTCACGCCGAAGTCGCTGCTGCGGCTCAGGGCTGCGGCCTCGGCGACCGCCGAGTTCACCTCCGGCGCGTTCCGCCCGGTGATCGGCGACTCGACCGTCGACCCGTCGAACGTCAGGCGCGTGGTGCTCTGCTCCGGCAGGGTCTACTACGACCTGGCGGCGGCCCGCGACAAGCAGGAGCGCACGGACGTGGCGATCGTGCGGCTGGAGCGGCTCTACCCGTTCCCGGCCGAGGAGCTGCGGGCCGAGCTCTCCCGCTACAGCCTGGACACCGAGCTGGTCTGGGCGCAGGACGAGCCGATCAACATGGGCCCGTGGCCCTATCTCGCCCTGAAGCTCACCGAGGACCCCGAGGTCCTGGGAGGCCGTGGCCTGCGCCGGGTGTCACGTCCGGCCAACTCGTCGCCCGCGGTCGGCTCGCACGCCGCCCACGACGCCGAGTTGGAGCAGATCACCACCGCCAGCCTCGGCTGACAGCCGGTTTCACGTAAGAAGGAAGTCCCCCACAGGGTGGTTCTGTGGGGGACTTCCTCATATGTCCTGCTATGTCATGGAGATGTGATGTATTTCACTGATAAGGGAATCGAAGAGCTCGTCGAGCGGCGGGGCGAGGAGGAGGTCGCCATGACGTGGCTGGCCGAGCGCCTTCGCGAGTTCGTCGACCTGAACCCCGAGTTCGAGACGCCCGTGGAGCGCCTCGCCACCTGGCTCGCCCGGCTCGACGACCAGGACGACGACTGATCCAGGGTACCGTCGGCGGCAAAACGCGATACATCTTGACTTTCCCTGGACGAGATATATCGTGTTATGTGGAAGCTAGCCGATAAGAGCCGTCGAAGGGCGAGACCATGCCCAAGTGGACCATCGAGAAGCCCGAGCAACTAACGTTCGGCGCAGTGAGCTCGTTGAGCGTGCGCATCGTGGCGGGCCGCCTGGCCGTGCTGGCGAGCGACGGGCCACCCAGCCTGGAAGTCAGCGACATCGGGACACCCCCGCTCATGGTCGAGCACGATGAGAACGGCCGCCTCACCGTGGCGTACAAGGACCTGACCTGGGACGGCATCCTCGGCTGGCTGCGGCCGGGGCGGCGCGAGACCACGCTGACGCTGACGGTCCCGAAGGACTGCCCGGTCCAGGCGGGGGTGATCTCCGCCTCGGCGGTGGTCGCGGGGTTCGAGAGGCACACCAACGTCAAGAGCGTCTCCGGTGAGATCGTGCTCGACGGGGTCAGCGGCGAGATCGAGGCCGAGACGGTGTCCGGCGCTGTCGAGAGCAGGGGGCTCGCCGGAGATCTCGCGTTCACGAGCGTGGCGGGCGAGCTGACCGTCGCGGGCGGGACCCCGCGCCGCCTGCGCGCCAACACGGTCTCCGGCCGCATCACCGCCGACCTGGAGCTCCCGCCGACCGGCCACGTCACCCTGCACAGCGTGTCGGGCGCCATCCTCGTACGGCTGCCGCACTCGGTCGACACCGACGTGCACCTGCGCTCGACGTCGGGCCGGCTGCACAGCGCGTTCTCCGGCCTCGACAACTCCAACCGCCCGGGGGCCAAGTCCGTGTCCGGCCGCATCGGCGGGGGGATGGCCTCCCTGTCGGCCACCACCGTGTCGGCCGACGTCACGCTTCTGAGGAGAGACCAGTGAGCCCGGTTTTCGCCCATGGAAGGCTCCGGCTGTACTTGCTGAAGCTGCTGGAGGAGAGCCCGCGACACGGCTACGAGGTGATCAGGCTCCTTCAGGACCGCTTCCTCGGCGTGTACTCCCCCTCGCCCGGAACGATCTACCCCCGGCTGGCCCGCCTGGAGGAAGAGGGCCTGGTCACCCACGAGGTCGTGGAGGGCAAGAAGGTCTTCACGATCACCGACAAGGGCCGGGCCGAGCTGGCGGCGCGCATGGACGAGCTGGCCGATCTGGAACAGGAGATCTCCCAGTCGATCCGCGACATCGCCCGCGAGGTCAAGGAGGACGTACGCGACACCGTGCGGTCCCTGCGCGACGAGCTCACCCAGGCGGCCCGTGACGTGCGCCAGGGCTCCAAGGAGGAGCAGCGCCAGGCCAAGGACGACCTCCGCGCCGTCAAGGACGACTACCGTCAGGCCTGGCGCGACCAGAAGCAGGCATGGCAGGAGCAGAAGCAGGAGTTCCAGCGCCAGAAGCAAGCCTGGAAGGACGAGGGCCAGCGCTGGAAGCACGACTGGCTGCGAGGCGTGTGGGGCGACACCTGGCAGGGCCGGGGCTCGCGCGACCATGACGCCGAGCTGGGGCGGATGCTGGCCGAGTTCGTCGAGGAGGTCCGTGGCGCGGCGGCGGCGTCCTCGGTGACCGAGGAGGCTCTGGCGACCGCTCACGACGCGCTCTACGAAGCGGCCGTCCGAATCCGCTCCGCACTCCAGTGATGATCCTTTACGGCTTCCGGCCGGCCCTGTTCCGGGTCGCCCCGCGGCTCGGCGAGGAGTCCGTGCCGCGGCTCGACCCCCACCTCGCCCAGCGGCGCGGTCCGCAGCTCGATCCCGGAAGCCGGGGGGACGCGGCGGCGGCCGCCGGGCCGTAGCCGCCCATCCCCCCTGTCGCACCGGGAAGCCCACCCGCCGCGCAGCCGCTCACCACCGGCGGGCCGCTTCCCTGACCGGTCCGCTCATCCGTCCGTCCGCTGATCCGTCCGTCCGCTGATCCGTCCGGTCAGTCCCCTGGCTCGGTCGGTTTCCCGGCTCGGTCAGTTTTCGGTCGTCGTGAAGACGATCTTCCCGAAGACGTCGCCCTGGTGGAGCGCCGCGAAACCCTCGTCGGCGCGGGTCAGCGGCATGACCCTGTCCACGACGGGACGTACGCCGGTCTGCTCCAGGAACGTGGTAAGCCGTCCGAGCTGGTCGCGCGTCCCCATGGTGGAGCCGACCACCGAGAGTTGGAGGAAGAAGACCCGGTTGAGGTCGGCCGGCGGCACCGCGCCGCTCGTAGCGCCCGAGACGACGATCCGGCCGCCGGGACGCAGCGACTTGAGCGAGTGGTCCCAGGTGGCCTGCCCGACCGTCTCCATCACGGCGTCCACCCGCTCGGGAAGCCGGGAACCCGGTGCGAACACCTGGTCGGCGCCGAGCTCAAGGGCCCTGGCGCGCTTCTCCTCAGATCGGCTCGTCGCCCATACGCGGTAGCCGCCCGCCCGGCCGAGGGCGATGAGCGCGGTGGCCACCCCGCCGCCGGCCCCCTGGACGAGCACGGTCGACCCCGGCTCCAGCCCCGCCTTGTCGAACAGCATCCGGTAGGCGGTCAGCCATGCGGTCGGCAAACACGCAGCCTCCTCGAACGACAGCGCGGCGGGCTTGGGCACCAGGTTCCGGCGCGGCACCGCGACCCTCTCGGCGAACGTGCCGTCGTAGGTCTCCGACAGCAGCGAGCGCTTGGGGTCCAGGGTCTCGTCCCCGTTGACGGGGGTGCCGATCACCGAGTGGACGACGACCTCGTTGCCGTCCTCGTCGACCCCGGCGGCGTCGCAGCCGAGGACGATGGGCAGCCGGTCCTGGCGGATGCCGACCCCCTTGAGCGTCCAGAGGTCGTGGTGGTTGAGGGCCGCGGCCCTGACGGTCACCGTGGTCCACCCCTCGGGGACCTTGGGCTCGGGGTGCTCACCGAGCGTGAGCCCGGCGAGAGGGGTGTCGGAGTCGGTACGTGTGCACGTTACGGCGAACATGGCGGAACCCTATCCCCGCGCTCCGGACCGCCCTGGTGTGCCCACCCTCTCCAGGGCGCGCCATCCATGCGGCCGCCGGATAAACCGCGCGTATCAGTGCAAATTCACGGATAGCGTCCCTTGGTCGCATTGGAATTCGTAGCGCGTGATGAACCACGCCCACGGCGGTTACCGGAGCTAGGCCGCAATTTTGGTCAAACCACCGCACAGCGGTCCGACGACACGCCGATACCCAAATAAATGCGAGCGCCCGCGCTGAATCGCTGAAGCTCTCAGACGGACTTTTGCCACGACGCGCTTTCCCCGCCCTCGCAGGGCTTCCCGCCTGCACGACCCCGGGACGCCTGCCCGACTTATCACGATAAAAGGCCGAGTAGTTACCTTATATTTTTTGCAATTAACTCGCTGCTAGCGCGAATCTCCCGCATGTCGGACAACGGTATTGAGGTCGACCATGCGTAGGGTCGGACATGCAGGCGCGCCAGCATCGAGGTGCTCCTTTACTTTGAACTGCAAAAAGAAAAGGACCGCTTTATGATAGACGTCGGTCACCCTCGGTCTCTACAACGTAATGTCGGTCGTTCATGGCTGACCGCAGCTCTCACGGGCGCCCTCGCGATGGGCGCACTCGTCGCGATACCAGGTAGCGCGAGCGCGAACCAGGCGCCGCAGAACCTCGGCAAGGCAGCATCCCTGCTTCCCGCCGCGCCCGTGAAGACAGGGTTCGTCGTCACCGTACGACGGGCCATCGCGACCACCGTGACACTGACCTCGTCGCAGAACCCGGCCAAGAAGGGAAACTCGGTCACCTTCACCGCAACGGTGACGGCGACCGGCACCAACATCCTTCCCACAGGCACCGTCGTGTTCCGTGACGGCTCGAAGGATGTCGGCACGGCCCAGCTCGAAGGAGTCGCCCAGGCGACCTTCTCCACGTCGAGCCTCGACGTGGCCTCGCACAACATCACCGCCTTCTACCAGGGCAACGCCTCCTTCGACCCCAGCACCTCGCAGGTGCTGATCCAGAAGGTGGAGGACATCGAGAAGAAGGAAGCCAAGAACGACGACGACGATGACGATGACGATCCTGCGATCGTCACCCACCGCGACGACAACCTGGAGCACCGCTGCCGCCACTTCAGGAACGACGACGAAGAGGGGGCTGACGAAGGCGGTATCAGCAGCGACCAGCACAGCAAGGCGCGGGAAGACCTCCGCCGTCGCTGCCACAGGTTCTGGCACAGGCAGGACAACGATTTCACGACCCTGATCGACAGGGGCATTCGCCGCCATGTCGAGGGCCACTACGACAGGGGCGGCGGTCACCGCGAGTTCTGGGACTCCAGGCACCACCGCTGGGTCCCGGAGCACAAGGAGCACTACCGGAAGCCTCACAAGCACCACAAGGTGCACAGGCCGGTCGTGCAGCATTTCGCCGTCACCGGTTGATCCACCGGCCCGGCGTCAAAGAGGGCCCGCCCGATCCGCTTGGGCGGGCCCTCAGGCTCATCTCCAGCCGCGACAACCACCGAGAGTGCCGCGAGCCCTCGGGTCCGGGACACCCTTGCCCCGGCTCCAGCCGCCAGGACCAGGCCCCCCTGCGCCCCGGCTCCGACCGCCGGATCAAGGGTTCATCCCTGTGGCCACAGCCCGCCGGGGCCGGACGCTCCGTCCCTGGCTCCGGGCGCCGGATCCGGAACCGCTCTTGTGACCCTCACCAGCGAACCGCCGGGCGGCATCCTCTTCCTCCCCTTGGCCGAAGCTCACCTTGGCCGAAGCTCACCGTCATCCCTCGAACCGCGATAAGCGATTGCCTGTATTTCCGGGGGCCTCATGTACGTTCGCCATCGATCCACGCGCACCACCGTCACGATCGTCGCGGTGGTCACCGCGGCACTCGTGGGCCTCGTCATGCTCGTGATCTTCACCAACAGGAAGGTCGACCGCGAGCTGGCGAAGCCACCGGCTCCACCGGCCAAACCCGCGGTCCCGGTCAAGGTGAGCCCCAAGCAACTGGCCGCCCTCCCGCTCTCGACGACGTGGACGAAGGTCGCCAAGGCGGAACTGGACCCGCAGCCCTTCGCCGCCAGCGACGGGCTCATCGTGCATCCGAAGGCTTCCAAGGTCGTGTACGCCGAGCCGGGTGGCCCGCCGATCGCGGTGGTGCCGGCATCCCAGCTGGACAACCCCACCTGGCTACCGGTGATCGAGTCGCGGCCGGAATGGATGCGCGTGCTCCTCCCGAGCAGGCCCAACGGTTCCACAGGCTGGATCCACACCGGCGACGGCAAGATCAAGCAGACATACAGCCCCTACCAGGTGCGCATCAACCTGACCGCGCGGCGGCTGACCCTGCTGAAGGGAGGGCAGGAGACCGGGTCGTGGCCCGTGGCGATCGGCACCAAGGAGACGCCCACACCGCTCGGCCGTACCTTCCTGCTCGCCTCGCTCTCCCCGCCCGAGGTCACCTACAGCCCGGTGATCCTTCCGCTGGGCATGCACTCGGAGAAGCTGCAGACCTACGACGGCGGCCCCGGCACGGTCGGCCTGCACGGCTGGCCCGACAAGAGCGCCTTCGGCCAGGCCGTCTCGCACGGCTGCGTCCGCCTTCCGAAGGACGGCCTGGACGCGGTCTCCCACATCCCCCTCGGCACCTTGATCATCATCACCCAGTAGTCCGTGCCGTCACGGCGGTCAGCGGGTCGCGACGGCCCGGCGGTAGGCACCCGGCGTCACCCCGAAGTAGCGGGCGAACCAGCGGGTGAGGTGACTCTGGTCGGTGAACCCGGTCATCGCGGCGATCTCCGCGAGCGAGTGCCCCTGGACGAGCAGCCGCCGGGCCGTACGCAACCTGAGCTGCCGCTGGTAGTCGCTGGGCGCCATGCCGTACGCCGCCTGGAACGACCGGTACACCGCGAACCGGCTACGCCCGGCGGCCGCGGCCAGGTCACTCGCGGAAATCCCCCCGTCGTCGCCGTCATGCAACAACTCCCGCACAACCCGCGCCGTCCCGCCCCCCGCCCCGGTACGCACCCCCATACGCGGATCGACACTCACCCCGGCACTCGAACCGACACTCGAACCGACACTCGGACCGGCACTCGGACCGCGGCTCGAACCGACACCCGGACCGGCACTTCGACGACGGCTACTAGAACCAGCACTCGGACCGTCACTCGCCCCGAGGCCCGGACCAGCACTCGGGCCCAGGCTCGGCCGGCCGCTCATACCCGCGCCGCGCACACCTGCCCTTCCACCTGCCCCATCGAGATCCGGCACCCATGCGCCCGCCCGCCTGGCCATGGCCACCACCATGGTGTCGAGCAGTTCGTCGCGGCGCAGGGGTGTCGCGCCTCCCAGCAGTGCCTCGTGGAGCCCGCGGAGAGATCTGGCCAGCCCGGCGTCGGGCACCACGGGTTCGGTGAACAGGGGCAACCCGACCACGCGCTCGGCCGCCTCGCTCAACACGTTCGCCACCAGGTCAGGCCCGATGTGCACCATGCGGTACGTGAAGCCCAGCTTGTCGGTCGCGTGCCCGTCATGGGGATCGTCGGGATTGAAGACCATGACCATGCCCGCCGCACTCGTATGGGCCGAACCCCGGCAGGTGAAGCTCTGCGCCCCCTCCTCGGTGAACCCGAAGGAGTACGTCTCGTGGCTGTGCCGGTGGTAGACGTGCCGCTCGAAGTGCGCGTGCATCGCCTCCAGCGGCCGGTCAGGCGAACGCCAGTACCGCGACCAGTCCCCTCCCATCCCCCCATTCTCACCCCCTCGACCGACCCGACCCCTCCACCCGAAGCACGCCCACGACCCAAGGAGCCCTCACATGCCGAAGGGGCCCGATCTCCTGATCGGGCCCCTTCCCGGATGCCGCCCCTTCACTCCGGCCGATGACCGGCGTGCTCAGAAGGAGTAGACAGGTCCCGCGCCGACGCGGAGAAGGCACAGGTTGCCGAAAGTGTGCCCCACTTACCCCGGCTGCGTCCCACATTTCGCCGACGACCGGCGACACCGGCTCGGAGACCTGCGGGCAGACCGTCCTCGGCAAGGCGTTCAGCTCGCCGGGGTCGCCCCCGTCGCGGTCACCTGCTCCCCGGGTACCGCCGCAGCCTTGACCTCATCCGCCGCAGGCTTGGCCTCCTCCGCGGGCACGGCGGCAGCCTTAACCTCCGCCGCAGGCTTGCCCTCCGCCGCGGGCTCCTCCGCGGGCTCCGCCGCGGGCACGGCCGCCGGCTGGGCCTCCACCGCAGGCACGTTCGCCGGCTTGGTCTCCTCCGCAGGCTTGGTCTCCGCCGCAGGCACGGCCGCCGGCTGGGCCTCCACCGCAGGCACGATCGCCGGCTTAGCCTCCTCCGCAGGCTTGGCCTCCTCCGCAGGCTTGGCCTCCTCCGCAGGCTTGGCCTCCTCCGCGGGCACGGCCGCCGGCTGGGCCTCCACCGCAGGCACGATCGCCGGCTTAGCCTCCTCCGCGGGCTTGAGCTCCGGTGCCAGCACAATGGCCGGCTGAGCTTTCGCCCCCGGCACCGCTGCGGGCTGAGCCTCAGCCGCGGGCACGGCCGCCGGCTGCGCCGGGTCCGTGCCGATCGCCTCCTGCTGAGAGCTCGCTCCCGTGGTGTTCCCCTCCTGAGGCTCCAGGCTCGAACCCGCAGGCGGCGGCTCATTGATCGAACTTGCGTTCGCGGTCGACGATCCGACGGCGGCAGCCGTACCGAGGGCCAGGGCCAGGCAGCCGAGACCAGTGAGAAGACGTCGCATGTGAATCCCCCGATTACCTAGGACGTTTGAGCGACGGCCAGCCTGCCGCCCCCGTACACCCAGATCAAGGACCGACGCTCCGCGTTCCAGGGAGCATGCGGCGCACCGCCGTACAAGACAGGTCACCTCGTGCACCGCGAGGCTGCGGATATGCGTTTCGACACGAAGATCGGCATCGTGGTCCGGGAGGATCTGGCCGTCTGGCAGAAGCTCAACGTGACCGCGTTTTTGGCGAGTGCCGTGGCCGGCGGGGCCGATGACGTCATAGGCGAGCCGTACACGGACGGCTCCGGCAACGCCTACCTCGCGATGTTCCGCCAGCCGGTGCTCATCTACTCCGCCGACGCCGAGGGACTCACCAGCGTCCACACCCGCGCCCTCAGCCGAGGGCTCGCCACAGCGGTCTACATCGAGGAGATGTTCAAGACCGGCCACGACGAGGACAACCGCGCCGCCGTCCAGGCCGTCCCCGCCGACGCCCTGAACCTCGTCGGCCTGGCCACCTACGGCCGCCGCAACGCCATGGACAAAACCCTCAAGGGCCTACCCCTGCACCCCTGATCAACGAGCCCCAGGCTCCCGAGCCGACTACCGAGTACCCGAAGCCCAACCAGCTCTCCGGGATCGAACTCCACCCTGAACGGCTCGGCCGGCGACAGGCCCGGCCGAGCCTCGGCCACCGGCTCGCACGTCCCGTCACGCTCGCCGAACACCTCGACCAGAGGCATCGCGCCATCCCCGTGCAGCTCGACACGCATGAAGACCGGCACCCCGGCCGGCCTCCGCGTATGACGGGCTTCACCACATAATCGCGCTTCTTGTTCCCAGGGCTGACGGTCTCGACGGCCATGAAGACATCGTCGGAGTACAGCACGACGGCCCCCAGCGACGATCGGCTCCGCCCTGCCGACCACGACACCATTCGGCATAGTCACTACTGGAGATCCCGCGAAATGACTACCAGGTCTCTGGCAAACTGCAGAGCAGGATGTCCGCGGATTTCTGGCTGGCGAGGTCAGAAGATATGTCGGATCAGATTCGGCGGCGGTTGAAGGCTCGAATCGAACGCGCCGTCGGCGCTTACCGTGTCGTCATCGTGGGTGGCCCTCGCCAGGTTGGCGAGACGACCTTGGCCAAGGAGTTGCTGGGGACCCGGGGGACGTTCAAACAGTTGGGCAGAGACGGGACGCGGGCGAGGATGCCGAGCTATGGGACTCCATAGCCGGTGACGGCATTCCCGATGCGACGCGGTGACGTCTACTGGGTCAACTTGGTCATGGTGAAAGGCTCAGAAGCCAACAAGACCCGCCTGGGCGTCACCGTGAGCAATGACGCGGCCAACCGTGCCGTAACACGCAGCGGCCGGGGCGTGGTGACGGTCGTCCCCATCACCTCTAATGTCGATCGCGTATTTTCCTTCCAGGTTCTGCTACCTGCCGGCGAATGCGGGCTCGGCGTCGACTCGAAGGCGCAGGCCGAACAGCTCCGAGCAGCCGCCGTCGACCGGCTCGGCACCCGGATCGGGGCTCTCCACCCCACGACCCTGGACAAACTGGACAGCGCCCTTCGCACCCATTCGCCCTCTGACGTCGATCACCGCGCGCAAATCCGCTGTCCTTTGTAAGCCGAGAAGTTTCGCAGGCGCTCGCCCTGGAAGGTCTCTTCTCCAGACTGAGAGCAGGAGACCGCGCTGCGACGCGTCCCCTCCTCGCCATCAGACGGCCGGATGCGGGGAGACGTTCGTGGAGTTCGTGTCTGTCGTCGAAGCGGCGGGGAAGGCCGTCGACCTCGTCGGCGTGGGGATCATCGTCGTCGGGGCACTGCTGGCGAGCGGTGTCTTCGGCCACGAACTACTACACCGCCGACCGCCTCACGACGCCTACCGGCGCTACCGCCAGACCCTCGGCCGGGCGATCCTGCTGGGCCTGGAATTCCTCGTCGCCGGAGACATCATCCGCACAGTGGCCATCTCCCCCACCTTCCAGAGCGTCGGCGTCCTCGCCGCCATCGTCCTGGTGCGAACCTTCCTCAGCTTCTCCCTAGAGGTAGAACTGGAAGGCCACTGGCCCTGGCGCCTTAGGCGTGAGTTGCCCCGATCATGACCCTCACATCTCCAGTCATCATGCCGCTATCGGCGAGCTACCTCGTCTTCTCCGGCTTCCGAGTCGTGGCGATCGAGGTCAAGACGACCTTCACGGTCACCGGCAAGGTGATTCGCCGAACTCGTCTTTGGAAGAGATGCACGGCGTCGCGCTACCACCGCCGTCGATCAACTCGACCCGCAGGGTTCCGCCGACGTCCAGTACGACGACACCGACCGAGCCGTCCTTCCCACTGGAGGTGTGGCGGATGCTGTTGCCGACGAGTTCGCTGAACAGCAGCTGGGCTCGAGTCGCATGCCCGTAACGCTCACCCAGAAGCTTGCGAATGAACCATCGGACTTCGGCGAGGTGCCCCACGAGATACACCGGACCGCCATCCAGCTAGTCCAGCTTTGCGTAAGGAATCCCATTGAGTTGAGTGCTCCGTGGCCACAGGGACGGTTCACATGGACCTATGCCGTAGTCTTCGCAGTTCTCTTTGATGTTCACTATGTACATGGTTTTGACATGGCTCTTACTCAGAAGCCGACCCAGCAGAATTGGATTTGCATCCACTTCGACGTACCCGTAGATATTCCCTGCTCTTGCCACCTTTGAGACCCTGTCCAGGCTTAGCCCGAACTGCTGCAACAGGAAGTCGTCCTCGGGGCGAAGCGAGGCGACCCAGGAACGGAATGTTCTGGTGATGGAGAAACTGTCGCTATCGCAATTATGACAGAACATGGGGCTTTTGGAGTCCCAATATATGGGCACCTTTCCCTTAGCAGGAGAGAAAAGCGCGTTGGCAAAATGCAGGTAACCTCCCCGTCGGATCTCATCGGCTTTCATTGGTCTCTTCAATTCCACGACCGCAGTCACCGATCTGGTTCGCCCAGCACTCTTCAGCACGTCTTCTACATTCTTCTTTGACGGGGCATCGTTCCCTGGCATACCGATGCGGGAGAGAGCTTGAGTCAAGACTGCGGCACCTTGCGGCTTGGACTCGGAGCCATAGAGGGCTCTAGACATGTCAATTGACTTCCGGTCGCTAGGGCTTGAGAAGTAAATCCGCCCAGACTTGCCGTCCTGCCGGATCGCTAATTTCACCCGCTGATCCTCCCCAGAGTGTAATCGCCAAATTGGTTCGAGGTCTACCTGGACCGCCATCTCATCTGCAGAGCGTACGGCCGGGTAATCCCCAAGGGATACGGAGTAATCGGGATTAGTCACCCTGAACGCATTTGCTGCCACATATCCGTACCGCTCAATATCAGCATAATGATAGTTGCGGTGCGATTGGTTCGCCTGCCGCGGCGCTGCTGTAGTTTCGCTGCAACCCGCAAGAAACGTACCGAACATCGCGATAAGTGCAACGACACGCACGATTTGGGGCATTGTCTTCTCCGTTGCCAATGAGCAGTGGTGACCTGGGCAGTGAAATGCCCAGGCCAGAAGCTGGCGTTGGTGTTGAGCACGGGTTTCGCTGTCGCAGCGTAAGCGTCATTCGCGTTTTCGTACGCGTCGTTCACTAAGGTCAGGCCGTTACCGAGTTGCCCGACTTGGTGGGTCGCGGGACCGTAGATGGTGGCGGGCAGATTATGTCCAGAGGAGTCGGCCGCGATTGTTCCGGTCGCCTCATCGAGCTTCCAGTACGCCGCCTCGCCGGTCGGCACCGCCGGCGGGGCTGCCATGGTGGAGTCGTTGACCGAAACCGTGTAGTCAAGCTTCGTCCCTTCGGCCACGCTGGACTTGAAGCCGACCTTGACGTTCGTGCTGCGGGCGACCGCGTCATTGCCGTCCATGGAGTCGATCGACTCGGCGGTGACTGTGGGGATCTCGGGCGGCAACATGTAGGTGACGGTGAGTTTGGGCGGCTTCGCACCTGTGCCGGTGGTTTCGGCGGAGTGGAAGAGCGCGGTGCCGTTTTGGCCCCACGTCATCGACTCGTTGACGCCTCGGATCTGCAGCCCGTGGTTCGGTGCCCCTCCCGCCCACGACGAGGCGATGGTGGTGACCGACCAGGTGAAGGGCTTCGGGTCGCTCCAGTTGGAGGGGCAAAGCTGGAGCTGCGATCCGGTTTCGTCCACCCCTGGCATGTGAGTCCAGTCGACTGCTCCCGGCTGCCAGGCTGAGGTGAGTCGAGACACTTTCAGGCCGTTCAGCCAGAAGTTGCATCCGAGCGTCTCTGTCGCCCAGAGGTCCAGCCGCGCGTCTCCGATGGCTCGCCCGGCGATCGGGGCGGTGTCGAACTTGAGCAGAGCTCTGTAGTACTCGATGGCTTTGTCGCCACTTGTCCGTACGGTGGACTCCCCACCGACTTTCAGGAGGGTCGCGTTGGGTTCGTCGTAGCCTCCCCACGAATAGGTCGGCTTGGAGTGCACGTAGGTGTCGCTCAGCAGGGTGAGTGTGGTGGTCGGGTCGACCGTGACCGGATACTTGGTCGCCGGGTCTGCGAGGAACTTGGCATCCGGCTCGAGGACCAGTATCTGCTTGCCGGCTTCGGTGATCACCCGCGTACTGATCTTCCCCAGCCGGTGTTGCGTGGGGGTCTTGCCATCCTTGCTGGCAGTTTGGGGGCTGCTGTCCAACATGAGCGGCGCGGGTGCCTGGGCAATGGTCTTGCCTGAACTGTCTGACAAGCGCAGGCGGCCGTTGGTACTCGCGCTGAACTTCAGTCCGTCGGTCTGCACCGGGAGGCGGAACTCCGTCGGGCCGCTCGGCTTTGAGCGCAACACCACGTCGTGCCGGAACCCGGTGGGCAGGGCTCTGACCACGAGATCCGCGCCGGGTCCTGCCGCGTCACCGTACGTCGCCACATCTCCGGTGACTACCGGTTTGGGCAGCGACTCTGGCCAGTCCAGCGAGAAGCTCTGTCCCTTCTCGCGTTCCATGGACGCGAACGGGCGGTCCTGGCCACCAGCCGAGAATTCCACTCCGCCCTTGGCGACCTTCGGTCTGAGCACACCGTCATGCTCCACAAGGGTGGTGTCTATCCAGGCCCATGAGCCATCTGGCTGCTTTGACATCCTATGGAGAGGCCCTAGATCTTTCCTTCGGCCTTAAGGGCTCTTATCTAGAAGGCTCCGCGCATAGAGGTCTCGGTGACGTGCATTACTTTACCGGGGATCTGCCTGGGGCCGAAAGCCGTTGGAGAAAGGCGCTGGCGATTCTCTCGTCGAAAAATTTTCACCGAGGCTGGAAAAATATCCGCCAAGCTTGGCGAACTCGCCGACATCCAAATCGAATACCCCCTAGCCAAGTACATGACATAGACCCGCACATGGCGATGGAAGAGGCGATACCACCGACCGTCTCCTGCCTCGGGCAGAGTGACGGCTTCCGGCCGACGATCGTCCCGGTTCTCCGGGGGGGGAGGGGGGACGGTTTCGGCACCGCCCCGGTCTCAGAAGTTGAAGACGGCCCCGGTGTAGGCGCGGAGTTCGCAGGGGTTGCCAAAGGTGCGTTCGAAGTAGAGGTGGTGGCCGTCCCACATGCCGGAGGCGGAGACCGTCATCGGCTCGTAGCGCTTCGCGCAGGCGGTGTCCGACGAGATCTTCAGGTCGCCGAGGTCGCCCTTGACCGGTTCAAGCAGCCGGCAGGCCTCGGTCGCGCGGGGATGCGTGCCGCCGGGCGAAGCGCACTGCAGGAGCACGACGCGGTCGGACGGAGTCGCCGTCTCGCCTTTGGCGATCGTGAGCAGCAGCGCCCGGCTTATCCCTCTCACCGGGTGCCAGGCCGCCGAGTGGGCGGCGGGCCCGCCGGGGAACGGCCTCGGGATCGAAACGGCGCCCGCCCCCGCCGGCGGGGCCGTCACTCCCACGGACAGGGCCACCCCCAGCGACACGACCACCCCGAAGGACAGAACCGCCCGCAGGGGCAGGGCCACTCCCGGAGGCAGGGCCGCGCAGATCAGGCCAGTGAAGAGACGTCGCATGTGAATCCCCCGATTTCGCATGGCGTGGAGCGGTAACCCACCTTCCGCGTACGACGCAGTCACCGATCAAGCACCCACCCTTGATCGAAGAGCGGAGTTGGACGTACCAGGTATCTCTCCGGTTCCACCGGTTTCATAACAAGCCGGTAACGGACCTCCATTTTTGTCCGCTTTGGGACCTAGTGACCAAGATCGCCGGAGTACGGTCTGTGCTGTCTCTTTACGTACGCGTGGGACCTTCCCGGGCATCCCATGACAAAGAAGGAGCTCAATGAACACCCGAGCAAAGCGCCTCATCCTCCCTGTCGGTGGTGCGATCGTCGCCACCAGCATGATCGGCGCGACCCTCACCACCGCCGCCAGCGCGCAGGCCAAACCGACTCCCCTCAAGTCGGGCTCGCTGGCCAACGGGACCGACGCGAAGGCCATCGCGGGGTCCTGGACGCCCACCAAGCTCAAGGCGGCGAAGAGCTACCTCGAGGACTCCTCGCTCTCCGGCAAGTTGAAGAAGAGCACGAGCAAGGCCTCCGCCGACGGCAAGGCCGGCTCGATCGCGCCGACCGGCGCCGGAGGCAAGACCGCCGGCATGTCGAAGAACGTCAACCTCCCCACGAATGTGGGCAAGGTGTTCTTCCAGGTCGACGGCAAGCCGTACTGGTGCTCCGGCACCTCGGTGCAGTCGAAGTACCGCAACCTCGTCGCCACGGCGGGCCACTGCGTGTACGACACCGACAAGAACACCTACGTCGACAACTTCGTCTTCATCCCCGGTTACTACCAGGGCAAGGCGCCGTGGGGCATCTACGTCGGCGCGAAGGTCAACCTCCACGACGACTTCACGGTCTACGAGGACTACGACTACGACTATGCCTTCGTCAACGTGTACAACGGCGTCAAGCAGACCGGCGAGAAGATCGTCGCCAAGAACGAGTACGACGCGTACAAGGGTCCCAAGTGGGCCAAGGACGAAGAGATCACCAAGGACGAGTACCAGAAGAAGGTCGACGAGAAGGGCGGCGAGACCGCCGACGCCTGGTCGAAGTCCACTGGTTCTGAGACCGTCCTCCCGTGGGGCACCGCCGGCGGCCAGCGCGTCGTCAAGGAGGTCACCAAGGACGAGTACGACAAGGCTCCCGCGGCCGACGCCAAGGTGAACTACGCCAAGGCGCCGGGCAAGACCGCCACGGAGATCGTGGACGAGGTCACGTACAACAAGTACACCGGCCCCGGCTACAAGAAGATCGTCGACTCGGCCTACACCATCACCCACTACTACGTGAAGTACTGGGTGAAGAAGACCACCACGGTCAAGTACTACAAGACGGTCTTCCACATCAAGACGTTCGTGGACGCCGGCCGTCTCGGCGACAACGTCGGTGGCCAGGGCTTCACCTGGAACCGGAGCACGAAGGCGAAGCAGTTCAGCTTCGGCTACCCGACCGCCGCGCACCTCGACGGCAACAAGGCCTACACCGGCGAGACGATGAAGTGGTGCTACGGCCAGACAGCCGCCGCTCCCGCCGTCGCCAAGTACAAGGCCGAGGAGCAGCTCGCCATCAAGTGCGCCTTCACCCCGGGCGCCACCGGCGGCCCGTTCCTGATCGTGTACAAGAGCAGCACGCGTACCGGTTACCTCAACGGTGTCGTCAGCCTGACCCTGGACACCGACGGCAACGGCCGCTACGACCACATCACCACGCCGTACTTCAACAGCGACACCTACGGCATCTACAAGTACGCCGCCAACCTGTGGACCGGGAAGCTTACGACCAGCTGACGAATGCCGCGGCAGGGTAGGGGGCCCGGCCGCATGACCGGCCCCCTACCGGCGTACTCGTCCCACGACCCGATCACCCATCCGATAACGAAGTGAATCCAGGTCGGGCCAAGACGGTGCCGATTATTAGTTGATCTGGAAAAATCGCCCTTCACTGTTGTCTGCACTCTTCTGATCACTGGAAGGTACGAAATGCCACCCCGAGCGAAGCGGATCGCGCTCACATTCTGCGGTGCCCTGGTGACCGCCAGTGTGTTCCTGTCCGCAGGCCCGGGGCTCGTGGGGGCGCTGGCCGACAGCGCGCCGGCCCCTGCGGGCATCACGACCCTTCCAATGGCGCAGAGCGACGCGGACCTGCAGAAGGTCGTCGACTGGTGGACGCCCGACCGGTTGAAGAACGCCAGTGGCTACGCGCCCAAGACGGCCGCGTCCAGCGTCACCGGAACCGCCTCTGCGAGCCCGAGCGGCACCCCCACCACGCTCACCCCGGCCGCGGCCGCGGCCGACAACACGACCAAGGCCCCCAACAGCAAGACGACCGCCCTCTTGGGAGTGGCTCCACCGAAGACGGTCAAGACCGTCAGGACCAAGAACGTCAACCTGCCTCCGACGGTGGGAAAGGTGTTCTTCCGCATCGGCACCACCGAGTACTGGTGCTCGGCCTCGTCCGTGCACTCCAAGTACGGGAACGTCGTCGCCACGGCGGGTCACTGCGCCTACGACGTCAAGTCGGGCAAGCCGGTCGAGTCCTGGGTGTTCATCCCCTCCTACACCGGCAACGGGGCGACGCCGTACGGCATCTATGTCGGGCACACGCTGCACATCAACGACACCTACGCGGCGACCGGCGACTACGACTTCGACTACGCCTTCGTGACCGTCCATCACGGCTACCGCTGGGACCCCGACAAGGACGTGAACGGCGTCCCCAAGAAGGACGCCAAGGGCCAGCAGATGTACAGGTCCGTCGACACCGGGCGACTGGAGAACCAGGTCGGCGGCCAGGGCTTCGCCTGGAACAGGGGGTACGTCGTCGCGGCCTACGCGTTCGGGTACCCAGCCGGCCCCAACCCCGACCTCAGCCGGCCCTACACCGGCCTCACGATGGTGTCGTGCCTCACCCGGGCCACCAAGAAGATCTCCACGCCGAAGTGGGAGCTGGACAACGGCGTCCTGTTCAGCGGTTGCGGCTTCACGGCCGGAGCCAGCGGCGGCCCGTGGCTGATCAAGTACAGCCCTTCGCGGCGCATCGGCTACCTGAACGGCGTGAACAGCCTCACGTATGACCTGGACGGCGACGGCCGCAACGAGGGCGTGTCCTCTCCGTACTTCAACACGGCGACCTATCTCGTGTACTCCTACGCGACCCGCCAGAAGACCGACTGAGCTTCGAGATCTGTCACATCGGGAAGGGCCCGGCTGATGCCGGGCCCTTCTCGGTGTACGGCGGAAGAGGCGGCAACCTTCCCGCTTTGACCCGTTCCCGCAGAGAACACTTCCGGGTCACTGGCCGCTTCCATGCCAGATGGACTACCCGCCTGGTTGATATGTCCGATTCGGGGTGCCTGCGGAGGCGTTAGACGTAGCCACTCGCCGATTTGGCTCCCCTCAAGGGGTGTGATCTGCATCACATAAAAACCAGCACTGTCCGCAGCGGTTCACTCACACCACTTCTGGACCGTTTGTCACACCCGTACCCTGATCTGCGCGAATGCTACGGACTTGGCGTGACTTGACTGCTGAAATCCACCGATCCGGCGATCACGGAACGATCACGCAAGGACGAACGCGCAAAAATCGCCACGGATCCGGTTACCGCAAACAAGATCTTCTCTGTATCTTCTGGTTATCCCTTTACTGACGCATGGGGCGCAAGATGCGTTCCACGACAGGCCCAGGAGTTTCCTTGAACACCCGAGTTAAGCGTCTCGCCCTCCCGATCGGTGGCGCCATCGCCGCCACCAGCATGATCGGCGCCACCCTGGTCACCTCGGCCAGCGCGACGACCGCCCCCACCAAGAAGGTCGTCTCCCTCGCCTCCGCCAGCAGCGCGAAGAAGGTCACGAGCTTCTGGACCGCCAACGGCGGTGCCAACCTGAAGGCCGCCGCGCAGTTCACCGGCGACGCTCAGGTCTCGGGCAAGGTCAAGCTCGGTGGCGGCGACGCTGCTCCTGACGGCAAGGCCGGCGTTGTCCCGCCGATCGGCCAGGAGAAGGTCACCCCCACCAAGGTGAAGAAC